>CAUQTL010000062.1:0-7714 GCA_963521035.1 uncultured Streptococcus sp. | reverse complement strand
TTCATCCAGTTTCGTAAAAGAAAAAACTCTAATTACAGATAGGAATTAGAGTTCAGCTTACAAGATTAGACAGTTCTTTTCGACATACGAAAAAAACCTTTTCACATTTCCCTTCGCCAGTCTTAACTGTATCAGGTTCAATGGGTATCATCTCAGCCTAAAGCACCCCAAATGTCTTTATTATTTAATTATATAATTATTTTAACAGACGATTTATTCTAGTTCAAGAAATTGAACTGGAAATACAGCCTTGTACTCACAAATACAGCAGATCTTTCTTTTGCAAAAAATAAATGACTTATTTGATGGATTAGCTATTTAAACTGAATCTGGACATATCTTTTTAGAAAAGGAAAACTTCCACTTACTTAGAATCCAAGGATAGATACCTATTGTTCACTCATTTCTCGAACAGTTTTTTCTATATTTTTTGCATACGATATTGCTGAAATGATTGAAACACCATCCATATTCGTCTTCATAATATCTTTAATATGTTGCGTCTGTATCCCACCAATTGCAACTAAGGGCATTTGTGGCAATAGTTTTCTCATCAATTTAAGACCTTCATAACCTATAGCACCACCAGCATCATCCTTTGACTGGGTATCAAATACAGGACCAACACCGACATAATCTACATATTCAACTTTTGATTGTTGAAATTCTTCCTCGTTTTTTATAGAAAGACCAATTATTTTATCTGGCATCAATTTTCTAATTTCATCAACTCCAAGGTCATCCTGTCCTACATGTACCCCGTCAGCATCTATTTCCATTGCCAAATCAATATCATCATTAACAATAAACGGAACATTGTATTTTTTACAAAGATCCTGTAGTTTAATTGCTAATTCGACTTTTTCTTTACCTTCCAGGGCTCCCTCACCTTTTTCACGGAATTGAAATAAGGTTATACCACCTTTTAAGGCTTCCTCAACGACCGTATATAGATCTTTTCCTTGGCAAGTAGTCGTTCCACAAATAAAATATAGTTTTAGTAATTTTTTATGAAACATTTTACTTCACTCTTTTGAATTCCTTTACATCTTCATCTGTAATCTCATATAAGGCGTTTATAAATTCAACTTTAAATGTTCCAGGAAGATGTCCATTGGGACGTTTTTCTGCCATTTCTCCAGCGATATTGTAAACCAACATTGCTGTTTCTAATGATTTCAATTCTTGACCTTTTTCTAGTCCGATAAAGCTTGCTACTACAGCACCTAATAAACATCCTGTCCCAATAACTTTTGGCATCATGGCACTACCATTATGAATCGTTACCACTTCTCCATTTACCGCAATAGAATCCACTTCACCTGTTACTATTATAGGAATATTGAACTTCTCATTTGCTGCTAGAGCAATTTCATCAATATTATCTACGCCCGCACTATCTACTCCTTTAGATGCCACATTTATCCCTACTAAAGAAGCAATCTCGCCAGCATTTCCCCTAATCGCTGCTAGTTTATAATTGTTGATTAGATTATCTGCTACTTTTTTTCTATATTCTCCTGCTCCACAAGCTACAGGATCTAAAACTGCTGGGACATTATATTTCTCTGCAATTTTCAGAGCAGCTTGGTATAATTTCCAATTTTCATCTGTCAATGTTCCTATGTTTATTAATAAACCACCAGCATACTTTAACAAATCCTCTAAATCTGCTGGAAACTCACTCATGGCTGGTGATGCACCCAGTGCTACTAATCCATTTGCTGTGAAATTTTTTACTACATCATTGGTTATACAAATGACTAATGGTGCTTTTTCTTTTAATAATTTTAAACTTGTCATATTGAAATCCTTCCTTTTCACTTTATACGATCTACTGATTTCGATTTATTTCTATCTTTCGTTAAGAAATTTTTTTATTTACATTGAATGATTTATGCTCAATGAAAATCAAAGAGCAAACTAGGAAGCTAGCCGCAGGTTGCTCAAAGCACTGCTTTTAGGTTGTAGATAAGACTGACGAGGTCAGTCACATATATAATCTAAGGTGAAGCTGACGTGGTTTGAAGAGATTTTCGAAGAGAATTACCTCATCAAATTTGTAAATATCCTAAACTTTCTCTAGGCGTCATAACCAATATCAAAAAAGGCTAATTCTAAAGCGACCGCTTGATTCCAGCGTTGCTGAAGTTCTGTCAAATCTTCTCGACCTTTTCCGACACGATTGAGTTCGTCAACCAGAAATTGAACCCACTCTGCAAAGAAATGACCTCTGTGGAGATTGATCCATTCCGAATGAATATAGGCTTCAGGTAGAGCCAAATCTTTAGAACCCCAGTCTAAATAGAGACCTTCTGCAATGACCAGCATGACCAAAAGATGAGCATAGTCTGATGAAGCCACTGCCGAATACATCAGATCCTGAAAGGCTTTTGTTACAGGATGCAAGGAAGCTTCCAGATAGTCATTCTCAGATACTTTTAACTCTTTGAAAGCCTTTTGGAAATAACCGTCTTCATCTGCTTCAAGAAAGCCTAGTTGCTTGGCAAAACGAAGCTTGGATTCAAGCTGGTCTGCGTGGGCTACGCAAGCACCCAGCATGGATAAGAAGGCATCAAAGAAGTGATAATCTTGAATTAGATAGTCTTTTAAGACCTTATTCTCAATTACACCCTCAAAAAGTTCCTGAACAAAACGATGATTGATTGCAGCCTGCCAATCCTTCTGACTGCTTTTTAATAATTCTCCAACAGTCAAACCTGGCTGAAATGCATAGTCTTGTGTTTCCATATTTACTTTTCCTCTCTTTACTCGTTCGTAATCAACAAAACATCAAGAAAATCCTAGTTTTACTTGACCTTTTTAAAGAAAATCAAGGGCGTTCAAGAAGAGCTACCTAAATGCTTTGTATCACCTTCATCCAGCTTATATAAACAAAAAAACTCCAATTACAATCAAGAATTAGAGTTTAGCTTACAAGATTAGATTGTTCATTTCGCCATACGAAAAAACGTTTCACATTTCCCTTCGCCAGTCTTAACTGTATCAGGTTCAATGGGTATCATCTCAGCCTAAAGCACCCCAAATGTCTTTATTATTTAATTACTGGACCAGTATAGCAAAAAATGAAAGCCCTAGCAAGATATTTGACTGAAAAATATATTTATATAGATTTCAATGGTGATTTATTCTTCCTATAGACGAAGAAAAAACTCCACATCAAGTGGAGGCAAGCTATTTTATCAATACAATTTTAAGTCACGAGGGTCAACTGGGAAGGTTGGATTGTATGGGTTGTGACGGAGTTTGAAGTGTTTGACATCTTCAATAGTCTGAGTTCCAGATAACTGCATAACTGTCTTCAATTCTGCATTCAAGTGTTCAAAGACTTGACGCACACCAACACTACCGCCGAGAGCCAAGCCATAGATAACCGGGCGGCCAATAGCTACCAAGTCTGCTCCTGAAGCCAAGGCTTTAAAGACGTGTTGGCCACGACGAATACCAGAGTCAAAGACAATTGGCACACGTTTATCAACTGCTTCAGCTACTTCTTGAAGTGAGTCAAAGGCAGCTGGTCCACCGTCGATTTGGCGGCCACCGTGGTTGGTTACCCAGATACCAGAAGCACCTGCAGCAAGCGAACGTTCAACGTCCTCACGGCATTGTGGTCCCTTGACATAAACAGGAAGTCCTGAGTATTCAGCGATAAATTCTACATCACGTGGAGACAAGCGTTGTTTAGCTGATTTGTAAACAAAGTCCATTGATTTACCAGCACCTTCTGGCAGGTATTCTTCAACAATCGGCATGCCAACTGGGAAGACAAAACCATTACGTTTGTCCACCTCACGATTGCCCCCTACAGTCGCATCTGCCGTCAAGACAATCGCTTTATAACCTTCAGCCTTCACACGGTCCATGATGTGGCGGTTGATTCCATCATCTTTACTAAAGTAAAATTGGAACCAATGAGGTGTCCCTTGAAGGGCTTCCGTAATTTCTGGAAGATCTACAGTAGAGTAAGAGCTAGTTGTGTAAAGAGAACCAAACTCATGCACACCACGCGCAGTCGCCACTTCACCCTGTTCATTTGCCAATTTATGAGCTGCAACAGGCGCCATAATGATTGGTGAAGACAATTTTTCACCTGCAAATTCAATCTCTGTACTTGGATTTTCTACATTGCAAAGCGTATGCGGAACAATGAGCTTGTGGTTAAAGGCACGGATATTCTCACGTAAAGTGAAAGTATCTTCCGCCCCACTAGCGATATAGCCAAATGCTGCTTTAGGAATGACTTGTTGCGCCATTGGCTCCAAATCATAGGTATTGATGAAGTCTACATGACCTTCTGCATTGCTTGTTTTGTATGACATAAAATGCCCTCCTTGATAAGTAAGCGTTTACTTTGTATATTACAAAAATATCATAACTCTTTTTTCAAAACTTTTCAAATATTTTGTTTGGAAATTTCAGAAATTTTATGTCTATGATAAAAAATCCTTATAACGGCAATAAAAAATAGATATTATCCAAAGAAGATTTTAAGTGCTACAATAACTGTATTATTTCTAGATGGGAGGTTCTATTTTTGGATTGGTCCATTGTTGAACAATATCTACCACTATATCAAAAGGCATTCTTTCTGACCTTGCATATTGCAGTTTGGGGAATTTTGGGATCCTTTCTGCTCGGTTTAATCGTTAGTATCATCCGGCATTACCGCATCCCTGTTTTGGCGCAAGTAGCGACAGCCTATATTGAATTGTCACGCAATACGCCCCTTTTGATTCAACTCTTCTTTCTCTACTTCGGACTTCCTAGAGTAGGGATTGTCCTATCTTCAGAAGTCTGTGCCACTTTAGGACTGGTCTTTTTAGGAGGCTCCTATATGGCAGAATCTTTCCGAAGTGGCCTGGAAGCCGTCAGTCAAATCCAGCAGGAGATTGGATTAGCTATCGGTCTGACACCTGTACAGGTCTTTCGCTATGTGGTTCTTCCACAAGCAACAGCGGTGGCCCTACCGTCTTTTAGTGCCAATGTCATTTTCCTCATCAAGGAAACCTCTGTTTTCTCAGCAGTAGCTTTGGCCGACCTCATGTACGTCGCCAAGGACTTGATTGGGCTCTACTATGAGACAGACATTGCGCTAACTATGTTGGTAGTTGCTTATCTGATCATGCTGCTACCCATCTCACTGGTCTTTAGCTGGATAGAAAGGAGGCTCCGCCATGCAGGATTCGGGAATCCAAGTACTCTTTCAGGGAAATAATCTCCTGAGAATCTTACAGGGATTGGGCGTTACGATTGGGATATCCATCCTGTCTGTTCTCTTATCCATGATGTTCGGAACAGTCATGGGAATCATCATGACCTCCCATTCTAGAATCATACGATTTTTAACACGATTGTATCTGGAATTTATCCGTATCATGCCCCAGCTGGTGTTGCTCTTCATCGTTTACTTTGGCTTAGCTCGAAACTTTAATATCAATATCTCAGGTGAGACTTCAGCTATTATCGTTTTTACCCTCTGGGGAACAGCTGAAATGGGGGACTTGGTCCGTGGAGCCATCACTTCCCTCCCTAAGCATCAGTTTGAAAGTGGACAGGCGCTAGGTTTGACCAATGTTCAACTTTACTACCACATCATCATCCCACAGGTTTTGAGAAGACTGCTACCTCAGGCCATTAACCTTGTCACTCGGATGATTAAAACCACTTCCTTGGTTGTCTTGATTGGGGTTGTTGAGGTTACTAAGGTTGGGCAACAAATCATCGATAGTAATCGCTTGACTATCCCAACTGCTTCATTTTGGATTTATGGAACCATTCTAGTCTTGTATTTCGCAGTCTGCTTCCCTATTTCCAAACTATCCACTCACTTAGAAAAACATTGGAGGAACTGAATGTCTGAAACTATTTTAGAAATCAAGGAACTAAAAAAATCCTTCGGAGACAATCCTATCCTCCAAGGTCTATCCCTACAAATCAATAAAGGAGAAGTTGTGGTTATCCTAGGGCCATCTGGTTGTGGGAAAAGTACCCTCCTTCGTTGCCTCAATGGCTTAGAAAGTATTCAAGGTGGAGATATTCTTCTGGACGGTCAGTCTATCGTTGAAAATAAAAAAGACTTTCACCTAGTTCGCCAAAAGATTGGCATGGTCTTTCAAAGTTATGAACTCTTTCCCCATCTGGATGTCTTACAAAACCTCATCCTAGGCCCTATCAAGGCTCAGGGAAGAGATAAAAAAGAAGTAACGGAAGAAGCTCTGCAACTACTGGAACGTGTCGGTTTGCTGGATAAACAACATAGCTTTGCGCGTCAATTGTCTGGTGGACAGAAGCAACGGGTTGCGATTGTCCGTGCCCTCCTCATGCATCCAGAAATTATCCTCTTTGACGAAGTGACTGCTTCGCTGGATCCAGAAATGGTGCGTGAGGTGCTGGAACTTATCAATGATTTGGCCCAGGAAGGCCGTACCATGATTTTAGTAACCCATGAAATGCAGTTTGCTCAAGCAATTGCCGATCGGATTATCTTCCTAGACCAAGGGAAAATCGCTGAAGAGGGAACTGCTCAAGAATTCTTCACAAATCCGCAAACCAAACGAGCCCAGGAATTTTTAAACGTCTTTGACTTTAGCCAATTTGGCTCATATCTATAAAGGAGATTTTTATGAAACTACTCAAACCACTCTTAACTGTTTTAGCACTTGCCTTCGCCCTTATCTTTGTCACAGCTTGTAGCTCAGGTGGAAATGCTGGTTCATCGTCTGGCAAAACTACTGCCAAGGCTCGCACAATCGATGAAATCAAAAAAAGCGGTGAACTGCGAATCGCCGTATTTGGAGACAAGAAACCGTTTGGCTACGTTGACAATGATGGTTCTTACCAAGGTTACGATATCGAACTTGGAAACCAACTGGCACAAGACCTTGGCGTGAAGGTTAAATACGTCTCCGTCGATGCTGCCAACCGTGCGGAATACTTGATTTCAAACAAAGTGGATATTACCCTTGCCAACTTTACAGTAACTGACGAACGTAAGAAACAAGTTGATTTTGCCCTTCCATACATGAAAGTCTCACTTGGAGTCGTATCGCCTAAGACGGGTCTCATTACAGACGTCAAACAACTTGAAGGTAAAACCTTAATTGTTACAAAAGGAACGACTGCTGAGACTTATTTTGAAAAGAATCATCCAGAAATCAAACTCCAAAAATACGACCAATACAGTGACTCTTACCAAGCTCTTCTTGACGGACGTGGAGATGCCTTTTCAACTGACAATACGGAAGTCCTAGCTTGGGCGCTTGAAAATAAAGGATTTGAAGTAGGAATTACTTCCCTCGGTAATCCAGATACCATCGCAGCAGCAGTTCAAAAAGGCAACCAAGAATTGCTAGACTTCATTAATAAAGATATTGAAAAATTAGGTAAGGAAAACTTCTTCCACAAGGCCTATGAAAAAACACTCCACCCAACCTACGGTGACGCTGCTAAAGCAGATGACCTGGTTGTTGAAGGCGGAAAAGTTGACTAGTCATTAACTCTTAAAAGGGACTGGATTTTGGCTCTATAATATTTGTAGTGGGTAAATCCCCTATGGATCTTATGGAGCCTATTTTTTTGTAGAAAAAAAGTCCCATATGACCTATAATGAAAAGCGACTAAACAACTCATTAGAAAGATTCATATGGAACAATTACATTTTATCACAAAACTACTCGATATTAAAGACCCTAAT
>CAUQTL010000061.1:0-7785 GCA_963521035.1 uncultured Streptococcus sp. | reverse complement strand
AATATGGCTTCAAAAATGCTACATACTTGCTTGCGAGTAGAAAATCTTGAAAAATCAATCGCATTTTATCAAGATGCTTTTGGATTTAAAGAATTGCGTCGCAGAGATTTTCCAGACCATGCCTTCACGATTGTCTATCTAGGTCTTGAAGGTGACGACTATGAGTTGGAGTTGACTTATAACTACGATCATGGTCCTTATGTGGTTGGAGATGGATTTGCCCATATCGCCCTAAGTACACCTGATCTTGAGGCGCTTCATCAAGAGCATAGTGCAAAAGGTTATGAAGTGACTGAGCCAAATGGCCTACCAGGAACTGCACCTAACTATTACTTTGTCAAAGACCCTGATGGCTACAAGGTCGAAGTCATTCGTGAAAAATAATCTCGTGAAGTCAAGTAGAATGTTCGTTTTCTACTTGACTTTTTTTAGCTGAAAGAGTATACTAATAAAAATTTAACCTTTAAGGGGAGTCCAGAGAGACTCACAAGGTGTCAGATAAAAGAATAGTACAATTTTCTAGAGGAGACTTTTTGAGTGTGCTCTCTTGTCTTGTACGATTTTAACTGAGGCCTTGCACTAGCAAGGTCTTTTCTTTATCTGGTCCCCTTAAAATTTAAGGAGGAAAAGTAATGAATCCCACATGTAAGAAACGTATGGGTGCGATTCGATTGGAAACCATGAAGGTGGTTGCACAGGAGGAAATTGCGCCTGCAATCTTTGAATTAGTCCTAGAGGGGGAAATGGTTGAAGCCATGCGAGCAGGTCAATTTCTACATCTGCGCGTGCCTGATGATGCCCATCTCTTGCGTCGTCCTATTTCAATTTCGTCTATTGATAAGGTTAACAAGCAGTGTCATCTCATTTACCGGATTGAAGGAGCTGGGACAGCTATTTTTTCAACCTTAAGTCAGGGAGATACTCTGGATGTGATGGGGCCTCAGGGAAATGGTTTTGACTTGTCTGACCTTGATGAGCAGAATCAGGTTCTTCTCGTTGGTGGGGGGATTGGTGTTCCGCCCTTGCTTGAAGTAGCCAAGGAATTGCATGCGCGTGGTGTGAAAGTAGTGACAGTTCTCGGTTTTGCTAATAAGGATGCTGTTATTTTAGAGACGGAATTAGCTCAATATGGTCAAGTCTTTGTAACGACAGATGATGGTTCTTATGGCATCAAGGGAAATGTGTCAGTTGTCATCAATGATTTAGATAATCAGTTTGACGCCGTCTACTCATGTGGGGCGCCTGGAATGATGAAGTATATCAATCAAACCTTTTATGACCACCCAAGAGCCTATCTATCTCTGGAATCTCGTATGGCTTGTGGAATGGGGGCTTGCTATGCCTGCGTCCTAAAAGTGCCAGAAAGCGAGACGGTCAGCCAACGTGTCTGTGAAGATGGCCCTGTTTTCCGCACAGGAACAGTTGTATTATAAGGAGAAAATCATGACTACAAATCGTTTACAAGTTTCTCTACCAGGATTGGATTTGAAAAATCCGATCATTCCAGCATCAGGCTGTTTTGGTTTTGGTCAAGAGTATGCGAAGTACTATGATTTAGACCTTTTAGGTTCTATTATGATCAAGGCGACAACCCTTGAACCACGCTTTGGCAATCCAACTCCAAGGGTGGCAGAAACACCTGCTGGCATGCTCAATGCAATCGGTTTGCAAAATCCTGGTTTGGAAGTTGTTTTGGCTGAAAAGTTACCTTGGCTAGAAAGAGAGTATCCAAATCTTCCTATTATCGCCAATGTAGCTGGTTTTTCAAAACAAGAGTATGCGGCGGTTTCTCATGGTATTTCCAAGGCAGCTAATGTGAAGGCTATTGAGCTCAATATTTCTTGTCCCAACGTAGATCACTGTAATCATGGACTCTTGATTGGTCAAGACCCTGATCTGGCTTATGATGTTGTGAAAGCAGCTGTGGAAGCCTCTGATGTGCCAGTTTATGTCAAATTAACCCCTAGTGTGACCGATATCGTTACTGTCGCAAAAGCTGCAGAAGATGCGGGGGCAAGTGGCTTAACCATGATCAATACTCTGGTTGGAATGCGTTTTGACCTCAAAACCAGAAAACCAATCTTGGCCAATGGAACAGGTGGGATGTCTGGTCCAGCAGTCTTTCCAGTAGCCCTCAAACTCATCCGCCAAGTAGCTCAAACAACAGACCTGCCTATCATTGGAATGGGAGGAGTGGATTCGGCAGAAGCTGCCTTAGAAATGTATCTGGCTGGAGCATCTGCTATTGGAGTTGGAACAGCCAACTTTACCAATCCATATGCCTGTCCTGATATCATTGAAAATTTACCAAAGGTTATGGATATATATGGTGTCAGCAGTCTAGAAAATCTCCGCAAGGAAGTAAAAGAGTCTCTGAGGTAAATTGCAATCAATCTGTTCTTGATTTTTTATCAGTTTGTAATGTTGATTATAGAGAATTTTGATACAATAAAATGGAAAGAACAGAGGAAGAAAGTTTATGAAGAAATTGAGATTTGTTTTTTTAGCTTTGCTATTTTTCTTAGCCAGACCAGGGAGTGCAATGGCTAGTGATGGTACTTGGCAAGGAAAACAATACCTGAAAGCAGATGGGAAGCAAGCAGCCAATGAGTGGGTTTTTGATGATCACTATCAATCTTGGTTTTATATAAAAGAAGATGCCAACTATGCTGAAAATGAATGGCTAAAGCAAGGTGACGACTATTTTTACCTCAAATCTGGTGGCTATATGGCCAAGTCAGAATGGATAGAAGACAAGGGAGTCCTCTATTATCTTGATCAAGATGGAAAGATGAAAAGAAATGCTTGGCTAGGAGCTTCCTATGTCGGTGCTACAGGTGCCAAGGTAATAGAAGACTGGGTCTATGATTCTCAATATGATGCTTGGTTTTATATCAAAGCAGATGGACAACACGCAGAGAAAGAATGGCTCCAAATCAAAGGTAAGGACTATTATTTCAAATCCGGTGGTTATCTACTGACAAGTCAGTGGATTGAACAGGCTTATGTGAGTGCTAGTGGCGCCAAAGTACAGCAAGGTTGGCTTTTTGACAAACAATACCAATCTTGGTTTTATATCAAAGAAAATGGAAATCATGCTGATAAAGAATGGATTTTCGAAAATGGTCACTATTATTATCTAAAATCCGGTGGTTATATGGCAGCCAATGAATGGATTTTGGATAAGGAGTCATGGTTTTATCTAAAATCTGATGGCAAAATGGCAGAGAAAGAATGGATATACGATTCTAAAAATCAAGCCTGGTACTACTTCAAATCTGGTGGTTACATGGCAAAAAACGAGACTATTGATGGTCATCAGCTAGGAAGCGATGGAAAGTGGCATAAGGAATCCAAGACTAGCTCTGATTATTATCAGGTCCTTCCAGTTACTGCAAATATCTATAATGCAGATGGTGAAAAGCTCTCCTATATATCGCAAGGTAGTGTTGTTTGGCTAGATAAGGATAGAAAAAGTGATGACAAGCGCCTGGCTATTACTGTTTCTGGTTTGTCAGGTTACATGAAAACAGAAGATTTACAAGCGCTAGATGCTAGCAAGGACTTTATCCCTTATTATGAGAGTGATGGACATCGTGTTTATCACTATGTGGCTCAGAATGCTAGTATTCCAGTAGCTTCTCATCTTTCTGATATGGAAGTAGGCAAGAAATATTATTCAGCAGATGGCCTGCATTTTGATGGTTTTAAGCTTGAGAATCCCTTCCTTTTCAAAGATTTAACAGAGGCTACAAACTATAGTGCTGAAGACTTGGATAAGGTATTTAGTTTGTTAAATATTAATAATAGCCTCTTAGAAAATAAGGGAGCTACCTTTAAGGAAGCCGAAGAACATTACCATATCAATGCCCTTTACCTCCTTGCTCATAGTGCCTTAGAAAGCGACTGGGGACGGAGCAAGATTGCCAAAGATAAGAATAATTTCTTTGGAATTACAGCCTATGATACGACACCTTACCTTTCTGCTAAAACATTTGATGATGTGGATAAGGGAATTTTAGGTGCAACCAAGTGGATTAAGGAAAATTATATCGATAGGGGCAGAACTTTCCTTGGCAACAAGGCGTCAGGTATGAATGTGCAATATGCATCAGACCCTTATTGGGGCGAAAAAATTGCTAGTGTGATGATGAAAATCAACGAGAAGCTAGGTGGCAAAGATTAGTCCTATAATTGATACTCTTCGAAAATCTCTTCAAACCACGTCAGCCTCGCCTTGGATTATATATGGTTACTGACTTTGTCAGTTCTATCTGCAACCTCAAAACAGTGTTTTGAGCTGACTTTGTCAGTCTTATCTACAACCTAAAAGTAGTGCTTTGAGCAGCCTGCGGCTAGCTTCCTAGTTTGCTCTTTGATTTTCATTGAGTATGAATATGATTTGAGTGAATAGTAAGTTAAAAATCCTGATTTCAAGTAAAATCAGGATTTTTTCATGGATGCGATTTTTTCTGGGTCTGGTGTGACACGGAGGGTCTTTTGTCCTGTGTAAGTAACAAAACCGGGTTTTCCGCCAGTTGGTTTGTTGAGTTTCTTGACTTCAATCATATCTACCTGCACCAGATTTGACAGGCGGCCTTGAGAGAAGTAGGCAGCCAGTTCTGCCGCGTCTGTTTTGACTTCATCAGATGGGTCAAGATTGCCTGAGATGACAACGTGGCTTCCAGGGATGTCCTTGGCATGGAACCAAAGTTCCTCCTTGCGGGCCATTTTAAAGGTTAGTTCTTCATTTTGCAGGTTATTGCGTCCGACATAGATGATGGTTTTACCATCGCTTGCTAGATATTGTTCTGGTTTTTTGCGTTTCTGGATTTTCTCCCGTTGTCTTCTGCGAATAAAGCCTGTTTGGATCAATTCTTCACGGATTTCAGCGATTTCTTCCAGCCCAGCTTGGTTGAGGACGGTCTCCACACTTTCCAGATAGAGAATAGTTGCCTTAGTTTCCTCAATCAGATCAGTCAAGTATTTGACAGCTTCTTTTAATTTCTGATAACGTTTAAAGTAGCGTTGGGCATTCTGGTTGGGAGTCAGAGCCTTATCAAGCGTAATCGTGATAGGTTGGTTGGTGTAGTAGTTGTCTAGGATAACCTGGTCTTGGTCGTTAGGCACTTGATGGAGGAAGGTTGTTAGCAATTCCCCTTTTTGGCGAAATTCTTCAGCATTGTCTGTCGCCAGTAATTCTTTTTCCTGTTTTTTGAGTTTGTGGCGGTTTTTCTGAAGTTCATTTTCAACACGGCGAATCAGTTCACTGGCTTGCTGTTTGACGCGGTCGCGTTCAGCCTTATCCTTATAGTAAGTGTCCAACAAATCAGAAAGACTGGCAAAAGGCTCTCCCACCTGATTTGCAAAAGGAACTGGACTGAAGGAAGTCTCAGTCAAGCATGGTTTGGTTTCTT
Source organism: uncultured Streptococcus sp. (assembly GCA_963521035.1). GTDB lineage: Bacteria > Bacillota > Bacilli > Lactobacillales > Streptococcaceae > Streptococcus. The sequence goes on along the minus strand of CAUQTL010000061.1, from coordinate 2,368 downwards.
GATTGAAAAAGTTTCGGAAAGTGGAAAGTTTTTCACTAACCAGTATCCTTTCCAATTCATTTGCCGTATCGCGTCCCAGACCTTGAAAGAGGCTTTGAAGATTTTTAGCTGTCGTTTCCTGTGTTTGCAGGATTTCAAAAAGTTTCTCGTCCTTGATAGTAAAAGGATTGAGAGATTCAGTACTTGGCGGAGCGATATAGGTCGATCCAGGAAGCAAGGTACGGTAGCTATTTTGTGAAAAGCCAACATGTTTGATAACTTCGAGGATTTTATGACTGCTTTTATCAACCAGTAGAATATTACTGTGTTTCCCCATGATTTCGATAATCAAGGTAGCCTGAATATGGTCTCCAATCTCGTTTTTATTGGAAACTGTCATTTCCACAATACGGTCATTTTCCACCTGCTCAATCGACTCAATCAGGGCACCCTGCAAATATTTTCTTAAAACCATGATAAAGGTAGAGGGTTGGGCTGGATTTTCAAAAGTTGTTTGGGTCAGCTGAATGCGTCCAAAAACTGGATGGGCAGAAAGGAGCAGGCGATGGCTTTGGCGATTGCTGCGGATTTGCAAGACCAACTCTTGTTCAAAAGGCTGATTGATTTTCTGAATGCGACCATTAACTAACTCTCTTCGCAATTCCTCAACCATGTGGTGTAAAAAAAATCCGTCAAATGACATCGTTCTCTCCTTGTGATTGTATTCCATAGTATTATATCAAAAAGGTAGAATAAAATCATGGAAATGTGGTATAATAAAGCCAAGTAAAGAGAAACGAGAAGCACATGTATATTGAAATGGTAGATGAAACTGGTCAAGTTTCAAAAGAAATGTTGCAACAAACCCAAGAAATTTTGGAATTTGCAGCTCAAAAATTAGGCAAAGAAGACAAGGAGATGGCAGTCACTTTTGTGACCAACGAGCGTAGCCATGAACTCAATCTGGAGTACCGTGACACCGACCGTCCGACAGATGTCATCAGCCTTGAGTATAAACCAGAATTGGAAATTGCCTTTGACGAAGAGGATTTACTTGAAAATCCAGAATTGGCAGAGATGATGTCTGAGTTTGATGCCTATATTGGGGAACTTTTCATCTCTATCGATAAGGCTCATGAGCAGGCCGAGGAATACGGTCACAGCTTTGAGCGTGAGATGGGCTTCTTGGCAGTACACGGCTTTTTACATATCAACGGCTATGATCACTACACTCCGGAAGAAGAAGCGGAGATGTTCGGTTTACAAGAAGAAATTTTGACAGCCTATGGACTCACAAGACAATAAACGAAAATGGAAAAATCGTGACCTGATATCCAGTTTAGAATTTGCCCTCACAGGAATTTTTACTGCCATCAAGGAAGAACGCAATATGCGAAAACATGCAGTGACGGCTCTTGTAGTCATTCTTGCAGGTTTTGTTTTTCAGGTGTCACGAATCGAATGGCTCTTTCTCCTATTGAGTATTTTTTTGGTAGTAGCCTTTGAAATTATCAACTCTGCTATCGAAAATGTGGTGGATTTGGCCAGTCACTATCACTTTTCCATGCTGGCTAAAAATGCCAAGGATATGGCGGCTGGCGCGGTATTAGTGGTCTCTCTTTTTGCAGCCTTAACAGGCGCATTGATTTTTCTCCCACGAATCTGGGATTTATTATTTTAAACAGTAAGAGGAAATTATGACTTTTAAATCAGGCTTTGTAGCCATTTTAGGACGTCCCAACGTTGGGAAGTCAACCTTTTTAAATCACGTTATGGGGCAAAAGATTGCCATCATGAGTGACAAGGCGCAGACAACGCGCAACAAAATCATGGGAATTTACACGACTGATAAGGAACAAATCGTCTTTATTGACACACCAGGGATTCACAAGCCTAAAACAGCTCTCGGAGATTTCATGGTCGAGTCTGCCTACAGTACCCTTCGTGAAGTGGATACCGTTCTTTTCATGGTACCCGCTGATGAAGCGCGTGGTAAAGGGGACGACATGATTATTGAGCGTCTCAAGGCTGCCAAGGTTCCTGTGATTTTGGTTGTGAATAAGATTGATAAGGTCCACCCAGACCAGCTTTTATCTCAGATTGATGATTTCCGTAACCAAATGGACTTTAAGGAAATTGTACCAATCTCAGCCCTTCAAGGAAATAACGTCTCTCGTCTAGTGGATATTTTGAGTGAAAATCTGGACGAAGGTTTCCAATATTTCCCAGCTGACCAAATCACAGACCATCCAGAACGTTTCTTGGTTTCAGAGATGGTTCGCGAGAAAGTCTTGCACCTAACTCGTGAAGAGATTCCGCATTCGGTAGCAGTAGTTGTTGACTCTATGAAACGAGACGAAGAAACAGACAAGGTTCACATCCGTGCAAC
>CAUQTL010000060.1:0-8002 GCA_963521035.1 uncultured Streptococcus sp. | reverse complement strand
CAGTATGATCGACTTTATAGAAAATAAAAACAAGCTCTGTTAAAAGCTTGTTGAGGAAGCTGGCTCTGCCAGCTTTTTTTCTTAATAACGCTTGGACAGGAGAAAACGCAAGAGATAGTAAAGGGCCAAAACTAGGATAATGGTCAAGGTCAGAAACTGATTGAGATTTAAAATGATAGGAAAAATCATAGACAGAAGGCTTAGTCCTGCTGCCAGCAGCAAAAGGATATCAAAAAGCAGAGTGCGAGTCTTTTCGTCAATCATGCGATTGCGTTCATCCGTCATCTGAATGTAGAGCCTATTAAAAGCTTCCTCCCGTTTCAAGGCAAGGTTATAACGCAGAACCATCAAAGAAATCCCTAGAAGCAGACCAACCATAATGCCTTCCTGTAAATCATCCAGAGAATGAATGTAGCTCCATCCCAGCCCCAGCCAAAGGACTAGGATTAGGATACGGCCTATGGTAACTTTCCTTTGAAGTTTTTTCCGAAATTCTTGTTTAGTTACTATTTCCATGTCAGCCTCCTATTTTTCATATGCGTGGGAAATTTTCAACATCGCTACAATCAAGAACATTCCCACAAAAGGCAGGATTTCCTTAGGGATAAAATTGGCTTGCAAATGGAGGTAAGACAAGCCAACCACCACCAAAATAGCCAATAGCCATTTATACAAATAAGTCCATTTCATGATTCATCCTCCTCAAAGAGAAACACTTCTTCAATTCTTAAATTGAAAAAGGATGCAATTTTATGAGCCAAAAGGAGCGAGGCATTGTAGCGGCCTTTTTCCAAAGAAATAATCGTTTGTCTCGTGACCTCTAGCTTCTCAGCCAGCTCCTCCTGGCTGAGCTTTTTTCTTTTTCGTAATTCCTGAATTCGATTTTCCAAGGCTGCCTCCTCTTGCTATGTAAAACAAACTTTACTTTTTAAACATAGTATAGTCCCCTTTACATCTTTTGTCAAGAAGAAAGTAGCAAAAAGGGCTAAAATGTTTAAAGTTTCAGTCCTTTTTGTTTGACTCTAATTCGTTTAATGTTGTAGTAATTAATATAGTCTACAAAAGCTGTTCCATTTGGTTAGGTGGCTTAAAGGTCTATTCATAACCATAAAACTTTTCGGATTTCATAATAAAATACCCCAAAGTTAGGTTTTTTCTGTCTAACTTTTGGGGTGCAGAGTATAGTTTGTCCATTTACGGTCATTTCCCCTTCGGTAAATCTTCTACCTTAACAAAGTCAATGCGTCGGCTATCAAAGTCTTTTTGGTTAAAAATGGGGTGGATATAGAATCCCACTTCAGCTAATTCGTCTCCGTAATAGCATTGCTCTGTTTGTTGGCAATAGTAGAGACTGCTTGCTTCTAAGCCCTTAACTTTTAAAATTTGTAGAGATGGAGCCGCATGACTAAGGACCGTTGTATAAATCACCATAGCCTGATTTTTGTCTTGTGATACCAACTGCCAAGCACAAGCATTGGTCTCAAAAGGACTAGTCAATCGTGTAAAGGTTCCATACTGAAGGAGTTGACGATTCTTCTTATAGAAGGCAACTTGGTCTTTAATGATTGCTTTTTCTTCTGAACTTAACTGTCTTGGATCTAATTCATATCCAAAGGCTCCTGTCATGGCAATATTAAAGCGAGTCTCCATGCTGGTTATACGCCCATTTTGATGATTAGGTACAGCAGACACATGGGCGCCCATGCTAGAAACTGGGTATGCCAAGCTAGTACCGTATTGAATTTTTAGGCGAGCAATAGCATCACTATTGTCACTAGTCCAAATTTGCGGCATATAGTGGAGTATGCCCATATCAAAACGGCCACCGCCACCAGAACAGCCCTCAAAGAGGATATGAGGAAAGACTCTTAGCAAATGTTCGAAAATCCGGTAAAGATTTAACACATATCGATGAGCTACCTCGCCATGATTGCTAATATTTCCAGTCGCATAAATATCACTGAGATAACGGTTCATATCCCACTTGACATAGGAAATATCCACTGTCCTTAAAATAGTTGACAAGGTTTCAATCACATAATCGGTGACATCATCACGACTAAGGTTTAGGACAAATTGGGAACGACTAGTCGCAGCCTCATACCCTGGATGATGAAGGTACCAATCAGGGTGAGCTTCAAAAAGTTGACTAGACCGTGAAATCATTTCAGGTTCGAACCACAAACCAAAGTCTAAATTCTTACTCTTAGCATAAGTAGCCAGGGCCTGCAAGCCACCCTGTAGCTTGTCCTCATTGACAAACCAATCTCCTAAAGAAGTTTGGTCGTCTTCTCGCTGTCCAAACCAGCCATCATCAAGGACAAAGAGCTCCATCCCCAGTTGACTAGCCTCATCCATCAAGCCTTTGATGCTATCTGTATCAAAATCAAAATATGTGGCTTCCCAGTTATTGATAAGAATAGGACGTTCCTTATCCTTCCATGCCCCTCGTGTCAAATGCTTATGTACTACTGTGTGGAAGATCTGGGACATCCTGTTAAGTCCTTGGTCTGAATAAACCATTACAACTTCAGGAGTGGTAAAAGAATCTCCTGCAGACAAATGCCAAACAAAATCATAACCATTAATCCCCATAGTCAAGCGGACTTGCTGGTATTGGTCTACTTCGATGGTTTCTTCGTGATTACCTGAGTAGACTAAAGCAAAACCATAGGCCTGCCCCTGATTCTCAGTCGTATCATTCTTAACCAAGGCAACAAAGGGATTTTCCTGATGGCTACTGGTTCCACGCTTACTGTCAAAGGTATGTATCCCTCGAACGAGAGGGTCCCTCTGCAATTGACGTTCATTACCCCAAGCACCTGGTAGATGGATAGATTCCCATTTGTCCGCTGGAAAATCCAGACTAAGACTAGACAATTTGTGAATAACCACCTCATCTCTGCCCTCATTGACCACGATATGACTACGGGTAATAACAGATAGCTGCTCAAAAATACTGTAACGTAGATGGAGAGCTAGCTGGCGATACTTATCTTTAAGGCAGATGTCCAAAGTCTCAACAGGATTTTCCTCTGAAGCAAAGGTCGCAGGAAGCCCTCCCAAGTCAGGCTTGCCCTTATAAATTTCGTAAGAATCATAGCGAAAATCAGTTTGATGAGAGCCATCCGACCCTGCTATATCAAGGCTTGGTACCCGAAAATCACCACCACCAAAACTACTGATTTCCTGTAAAAGGGTATCTCTAGAATAGACATGTTTCTTGTCCTCCTCAAAGTTAAAGGAGAAAGAGCGCTCAAAGCGGGGGTAGTGACGCCCACCGTGATAACCTGAAACAGCCTTACCATAATAAAGCTGGGCCAAAAGTCCCTTTTCCTCCACACCAATAATATATGAAACCTGACCGTTGGTCAGATGAAAAATCTGCTTATCGGCATCAAAATAAATCATATCAACTCCTAAATCGTCAAGTCATAGATCGTCATGTCGAGTTCAGCATCTGCTCCTTCAATCACTGTATAGACCTGCTCATCCCCTGGGAAGATACGGCTTGAAGCTACTTCTTGCCCACCATTCACAAAAATCTCTAAGGATGAGCGATCCAGATAAATATCCAAATCAAGTTGCTGACCCAAATCCTCCAAAAGCACGCGCTGGCTGCCATACTCCTCTGCTAGAGGAGCACCTGCCTGGCTACGGTCTAAAATTATCTCTTTTCTATCGTAATCTAAGATCAATTTGGTTCCCAAACGACCATCTTGACTGGCTGTAAGTTTAATCACCACTTGCCCTCTTTCTTCCGCCTTGGTCACTGAAAACTGAAGATTGGTTTTAAAACCAGTCATGAATACCTTACCCTCTGAAGCATTAATATTTTTAGACAATATTTCTTTACGATAATTGTCCAATTCCGGCAAAGGTTTTTGAATCAACTTGTCCCCAGCTAAGAAAAGCTCACGTGGCATAGTCAAGCAACCACAATAAGCATAGTCTTCTGTTGGGTAGTTAATATCTGGTAGACCCATCCAAGAAAAGAGAATTGTACGACCTCCAGCCTGCATGACCTGGGCTGCATAAAAATCAAAGCCACGATCAAGCTCCACAAAATTTTTCTGATCGGTCAGCCGCAAATTTTCCTTATCTATGTGATTCCCCACTACATAACCCGTCTGATAGATATTGTGGTAATAATTCCCCTCTGGTGCTAGTCCTTGAGTGGAAAAGAGGAGAATCCCCTTATCATCCATTTCAAAATAGTTAGGACACTCCCACATATAACCAAAATCCTGGTAAGGAGTCCCCACTTCACCTAGAATAGACCAGTCAAAGCCATCAAGTGAGTGCATGACCAGACTTGTACCAGTTTTGTCTTGACGTTGGACACCAATAACCGCATAATAATGACCATCTTTCTTCCATAGTTTTGGATCCCGGAAATGGTCCGTGTAGCCTTCTGGGTAACCGATAATAGCTGGTGGTGTCACCTTGGAGAGATGACCTGCCTTATCCATGAGTGCCACAACTTGATAAGGGATTCGCTCGTTATTGGCATCACGAGTATTACCAGTATAAAAGATACGCATGACATCGCCGTCAGCGATGGCTGATCCTGAGTAGGCTCCATGGGTTTCATAGACAGTATCTGTCTGCAAGCCCACTCCTGCATCTTCCCAAGTAATCATGTCATATGACACCAGATGATACCAGCCTTGAAACCAGCTGTCCTCGCTATAAGTGAGAGGACTCCATTGATGAAAGAGATGATATTTCCCATCAAAGAAACAAACACCATTAGGATCGTTAACATAGCCCATGTCACCTTCCACATGGAAGCTTTGACGATAAGGGCACACTGCCACACAATCAGCCAATGATGCTGTTAATTGAGAAGGAATATCACGGTATTGATGATATTTCTTCATGTGATATTAATCCTTTTCTTTCCAGAATTTTGCAAAGACGACTGTTAAAATGGCACCTGTAACAATGGCAATCAAGTGAGCAATAATGTAGTTAAGATGGCCATGATTTGCCCCATCTACGATAGTGAAACCAGGAATAGCTGTCGCACCGAAACCAACTGCGGTCAACTTAGACAGGTAAACATAACCACTTGAAATAGCGCCTGCGATACAGCCAGCAATCAATGGGTAACGATATTTGACAGTCACACCAAATAGAGCAGGCTCAGAAATCCCAAATAGAGTTGAAGTGAACGCTGAAACGGCCATTGATCGTTTGTTACTGTGCTTGTGATTAAGGAAGAGATACCCCAGTACTGCACCACCTTGCCCCATCATGGCAACAGATAAGAGCGGATTGAGGAAATCACGACCTGTATCTTGCAGCAACTGAGTCTCGATAGCCCCAAAGGTATGGTGAAGACCCGTAATAACGATAATTTGTTGGATACCACCAAAAATCATATAACCAAAGATACCCAAGTGTTCAACCATCCACAATAAACCTGCTGTCAATCCAAATCCCATAGAACGACCAACTGGACCAATAATGGTAAAGAGCAAGAATGACGAGATCAAAATGGTCAACATAGGAGATAAAACAAACTTAAGCATATCGGGCAAAATTTTGTTGAATTTCTTATCTAGGAAGGCAACGATGTAACCAATTAGAAGGGCAATGATAATCCCGCCTTGGAAACCAACTAGCTCAACATTGAGGCCAAAGACATTGGCGATTTCGGCTTGAGCTGTTCCACCCGCTACTGCATAGGCATCTGACAAGTTTGGGTGAATCATAACAGCTCCAATAGCCAAACCAAGGGAAGCACGTCCTCCAAAACGTTTGGTCGCTGAGTAAGCTACAATCATTGGTAAGAGCGCAAAAATTCCTGATGAAGCAATGCTGACAATACGATTGAAACCAGCCAGACCAGGCACATGCTCAACGATGGACTTGGCCCCAAAGAGGTCCTTGGTCGTTAAGAGTGATGACAATCCCATAAGAAGCGCTGCAGCCAAGATACATGGCATAATTTCAATAAAGACATCTGACAAGGCCTTCATAAAACGTTGCAAAAGATTCTGGTGATCCTGACTAGACTCATCATCAATCTTACTATCACTATTAATACCAATATAGCTTGAAAATTCGTCATAGATATTATTGACTAGACCAGCGCCAAAGATCATCTGCAACTGGTCACCCGCTACGAAAACCCCCTTAACTAGACGGATATTTTCCAAACCTTCCATGTCTGCTTTTTTATTATCCTTTAGGACCAAACGCAAGCGAGTGGCACAATGTGTCACGTGAGAAATATTGTCACGCCCACCAACTAATTTTTCAATTTGTTCACTGATGTCTTGATATTGAGCCATCTGAACAACCTCCTTGTTTGTTTTACTTAATTATAGTTTACCCTTTCACTTAGTTAAAATAAATGGTAAAATGTAGACAACATCAGTCGATTTGTAGGAAGATTTTATGAATTTTTTATTTAACAATACCAATACCAATCCCTATCTAAGTGTGTATACAGTTGGTTATGAAGAAACCCAACCCTCCCACAGTTATGGCCCTGCTGTTCGAAGTGGTTATATGTTGCATTATATCTACAAGGGCAGAGGTACCTTTACCTGTCAGGGTAAGATTTACAGCCTAAAGGCAGGCGACTTTTTCTTTATCTCACCTCAAGCTACTATCCAATATCAGGCCCACGAAACAGATCCCTGGGCCTACTACTGGTTTGGCTTTCGTGGAGATTTAGCCCAACACTACCTCAAAGATACCGCCATTTCTAGCAACAATCCTGTCTTTTCTGATAATGACCCCATCAAGAGTCTCATGAACAAGCTAATTGAAATTTCTCTAATTTCTGAAAGTAATGACATCATGCTCAATGCTTGTCTTTTGGAAATCCTCAACCAACTCAATTCAGACTTTCCTTCCCAAAACAAAAAGGTGACCCAAGCTCCCCATAACCTCATCGTTGCCAAAGCTATTAGCTTTATGACCAATAACTACGAAACCAATATCCGTATAACTGACATCGCCAATCACCTTGCTATCGACCGCACCTATCTCCATCGCCTCTTTGTACAGGAAATCGGGCAAGCTCCCAAAACCTTTCTCACCAATATTCGCCTTCGTAAAGCCAAAGAACTCCTCAGAAGTACCAAACTCCCCATCAAAAATATCGCCTACTCAATCGGTTTTGAAGATAGCGGTAATTTTTCCAAACTTTTCAAGCACGAATTTGGCATAAGTCCTGGAAATTTTAGGAAAAAGTTTACTTAATATATACTGACCCCAAAAGTTAGACAAATAATTCAAGTATATCAAGGTATTTGGTGAAAAATAGTTTGAGTTCCATAGTCAAACTAAGGAAAGTGTCTTTTTTTTGAACTAAAGTTTAGTGTAAAAAGTGTACACTAAACCAACACCTTATCTGGTGATTTTTTTTGATAAGGCGTTACAATAATATGGCATAAACAATTTTACCGATTTTGGGTAGAAGTATAATCATAAAGTTTGTTATGCGTTATGAGGTAATACATTGTTCTAACATAACGAAAAAGTAGTGAGTACTTTCTCCCGTCGGAGATTTCCTCACTACTAATCTTAGTATGTTTTAGTATCTTTATTAACTTCCTTTGTTATTTGCTTTCCAAAGCTACAGCCAATTCTACACAAGCTCCTCCTTGGTCTGGATTGAGCAGGGTCAGATGACCACCATGCAAGAGAGCTACTTGCTTAGAAAAGGCTAAGCCGATACCATGATGGGGATTAGCTGAATTGCGGCTTTGGTCACTCTGGTAAAAGAGCTGTTCCGCTCCCAGCAGCATCTCCTCTGAAAATGCAGGGCCATTGTTCCAGATAGCAAAAACTAACTGGTCCTGCTGCACTGATACCGTTAGCTTGACTTCCTTTTGATTCTGGTCTGCATATTCAAGCGCATTCAGTAAAATATTGAGCAAAGCCCGTTTGAGATAGTCCAAATGAATCGACAAAATCAGACTAAGATCACAATCTTCTTGGAGATAAAAACGATAGCTTTCCTGTTTGCTGAACAGTACCC
>CAUQTL010000059.1:0-8218 GCA_963521035.1 uncultured Streptococcus sp. | reverse complement strand
TCAAAGTATAGACCTTGCGTTGGAAGGCAGCTTCCAGCAAGTGGGTGATGAAGTTATGGAAGTAAGTATCCGTCAGACGGTGAGCCAGGGCAAAGCGTTTTTGGCGAGGGTTATCAAATTGGCGCTCCAGATAATCACTGAGCAGGAGCTCATTAAAGGTCGACGGTGCTTCCACATAGTAGGTGGACATGTGGGCATTGAAATAGCTCTGGTGATTGTCTGAGAAGATAAACTGACCAGAGTGGCCAATCTCGTGAATCAGAGTATAGACATCGCTCATGCGACCAGTCCAGCTCATGAGGACATAAGGGTGAACCCGATAAGGATCCGCAGCATAGCCTCCAGAATCCTTTCCAGCATTGGCCGCAAAGTCGACCCAGCGTTCTTCCTTATAGCGGGCAACTTCTTGACAATACTCTTGTCCGAGTGGCTCGACTGACTTCATGACGAGGTCATAGGCATCATCAATGCTGACTTCGGGATTGAGCTCGCTGTCCAAGTCCAGCTTCCAGTCGGCAAAGGTCATTTTTTCAAGTCCGTTTACCTTAGCGACATGCTTGAGGTATTTCTGAGCTACTGGGGCAAATTCGCTCATAATCAAGTCGATCTGCCGGTCAAACATAGAGCGATCAACTTCTTGCTCAGCTAGCAAGTAGTCAAAGACAGAGTCATAGCCCTTCATGTCAGCTAGTAATTTTTCAGACTTGACCTGAGCCAGATAGGCAGCAGCGGCAGTGTTTTGGTGCTGACGAAGGCCTTCAGAGAAAGAGCGGAAAGCTTTTTCGCGGATTTCTGCATTTTCATGGTTTTGATAGAAATTCTCATAGGTGACAAAGCTGTTTTTGTAAACTTTGCCGTCTACTTCAAAGTCAGCCATGGCAAAGTCGCCGGCCCGCATCTTGGTGTAAATATCCTGTGGACTGTAAAAGACCTCACCTAGATTGGTCAAGGCTTTTTCGACATCCGCTCCCAGATAGTGGGCTTTTTTGATTTTAGCTTGGCGAATGGCTGAGGTCAAATGGGGCTCTTGGCCTAGTCTCTCCAAGACAGCCTCGTCTGCGCCGACCAGGGCGTCGTCAAAGAAGCTGAGTGCGACATTGGCCTCGGTCTCAAACTCCATGGCTGCTTGGGCAATCTGCGCAAAGCTCTCGTCACCAAAGTCAGTGGTCTGTGGCATAAAACCGTAGTTGCCAATGTGGCTGATTTGGATATAAATCTGCTCTAGCTCAGCAAATGCCCGCTCAAAATCTTCGAAAGTGCTGAGCTTGCCTTGGTAATCACGGACGAATTTCTGGATGTCCTCTTTGGCCTTTTCGATGGCTCGCAGGAAGTCCTCTTGGTCTTGGTAAAGGGCCGTTAGGTCCCAGAGTTCATTTTCCGGAAATTCAGAACGATGTTTTTGTTCCATAGTTTACTCCTTTTGATTAAATAGATATATTCAGTATAGCAAAAATTCCTTCAGAATGCCTTGCTTATAGGAAAAAATTAGGGAAATATGATTTCAGATGTCTGTTTATAAAAAAAGGAGTGAGCTTGTTGAGAATAGCTAGAAAAAGTTGATAGTTCTGAAATTTATAATAGGATTTAAATGAAAGGCACTATTGAAAAAATTTAAAACAAGTACTTCAAATTCTAACACTACGTTTTAGATGAACAGCAAAATAAAAGTTTGCTGATATACTAAGCATATCAGAGTATTGCATTTCATGCAATACTCAACACTAACAGCCTTAAAGAATATAAAGAGTTGCATGAGCAATTATCAGAGTAATACATATATTCTTAATTTTAGTTAAATATAGCTAGTTAGTAATAAGGGAGGTTTATATGGAAACAAGAGAAGAAATTGTTTCAAAATTAGGGTTAATTCGTGAGAATATTCAGGGATTTATTCAGGCACGTTCACGTCAAGTTGCACTTGTTAATCAAATGCGAACTGCCAAATTAATTCAACAAGAAGAATATAGAGATAACACGTTATCTCATAAATCTTTTAAAATCGCATTTTCAGTCATGGTATTTTCAAGTGTTGCGACATTTTTGGGAGATTTATTATATGTTTTATTGTTCGGGGCTGTAAATCGATTATTTAGTGACCTCTTCTTTGAGGTTTTGTTTATATCAGGATTTTTATTTTTATTGTATCGTCGTATGAAAGGTTCCAAAGATAGATGGATATATCCAGCGACACTCATTATGGGAGGGATCTTACTTGTATTCCCACTACGTTTACTTCTGACTCCTAATCCCATAACAATAATTTTACTTGGCTTATCTGTTGTAGCGACATATTTTATTATTCAAAATAAGTTGGATTTAATGATTGCGCTTGCAAATAAGACTATTCGTAGTGAAAATGAACAGCATTTAAGAGACTATCAAGCAGTAGTTGCAGAAAATCAAAGATTAGATTTGGCCTATCAACAAGAGGGACAATTAATGGAGAAGTTTCGTGATCAGGCTTTAGCGATTGGTCAAGGATGGTATCCCAAAGATTACTATGCTCTAGATGCAGTAGAGTACTTAATTCATGCGTTTGATAATTTTAAAGCAGATAGTATAAAAGAAGCAATAAATCTATACGATACTCATCTAGATAGAGCGGCACGTCGAGCATTTGAAATGGAAATGCTTGAACTAGAAAAGGAACAGATTATTAATCAGGAGAGAATGATTAGGCTTCAAGAACATGCTAATATTTTAAGAGCACGTCAAATTGCAGAAACACAGGAGGCCGCTGCAGCCTCGCGTGCCGTAGCAAATGAGCTTGAGAATATTCGTCATGGAAGATGAAAGATTTGGGAAGGAAATGATTATGAAAAAAAGGTTATATTTATTGTTATGCTCTAGCATATTCGTCATTGGTGGGTGCACATCTAATCATGAGAATCAACCCACACTACAGGAAGATACTAAAGTGTCAGATAACAAGACTGGTGCAGAGTTAATGAACGAAAATGAGAGTGTTGGAATAATTGAATTTTTCAATAGCACACCTAAAACGATTTTGTATGGAATTTCAGGTAGTGATGTCAATAAGAATTCTGAGGTTAAAGCAGTATACATAATTGAAAAGGGGAAAATGACAAGGTATATTCTAAAAGGGTATAAAGATAATACTTTATCAGCTCTAAAATCAAAATCTGATGAAGAAATTCTAAAAATTGCCCAAGAATATGATAAGAAATATTTTGAACAGAGAAAAGAGAAAAAAATTAATGCTGCTAATGAGGGGATAACATTATCAGAGGAAAATATAAGTTCCGGAAAAGATGATGAAGATTATGGTCAAAGATCTCTTGGAAATTATAAAGCAGCAAAAGAATTTTATTCGAATTTAACTTATAAACAATTTAGAAAACCAAACTCAGATATCAAGTTGAAATCAGATGTCTGGACTGATTCATCAGGAAATTATGTATCTCAAGAGACTTTGATTCACATGCCGTATGTAGATATACTAGATATCAGTGTGGATTTTGAATGGACAAAAGCGGCAGTTGAAAATGAAATCAAAAAAGCAGATTATGTTGATACAAAATTTCAATCTACACCAACTTATGAAAGTATGCCATATATCATTTCTGGGGAACAATGGGTAGGTATTAGAACTGAGAATATGCTATTGAGTAGACAACTTGTCAAGAAAAAAATAAGTTTTGGTCTTGATAAAATTGGAACAAAAAATGTTACAGAGAAAGATTGATTTTCTTTGATATGTTTATATGAACTACATAAATTTTAATATATTTCATTCGGAGAGGGTTCTTTTAATTATGAATAAATCAACAAAACAAGGTATTATCGGTGCTGCTATTATAGCTACAGTGGGGCTATCATCAACTGTCCATGCCGATGAGACGAGTGTGTCTCAACCACAGGCTAAAACACCTATGACTGTTTCAAATGAGGATAAAATTTCTGAAATTACAAAAGAAACAGTTGATATGGCAAAGGCAAATGCCGATGAAACAGCTAAAACTGTTACTGAGCAGGAACAAGTTGTAAGTGATATCAATCAAAAAGTTAAGGAAGCTGAAGCTACTGAAAAAATAGCTATCGAAACATACGCTAAAACAAAAGAAATTGCAGAAAAAACAACTCCTAAAAATATTTCAAAAGCTGAAGATGTTATTAAAGTTAAAGAAGAAGGGGTGAAAATTGCTGAAGAAGAATTGAAGAAAGCCGAGGGAGACGAGAAGTTAGCTGAAAAAATTGAATCTGAGTCAAGAGAAAATTACGAAGTTGCTACTAAAAAAGTTGAAGCCGAGAAAGCAAAAGTAGAATTAGCTAAGGAAAAAGTCAAGAAAGCTGAGCGTAGTTTAGAAGAAACAACTTTGATAAAAGCTCAAGAGATGGTAAATATTGCAGGTAATAAGCTTAAAGAGGCTGAAACTACATATAAAGCAGCTCAAGCTGAACTGACTCGTGCTACAGAATTCGATGCAGAGCGTCAAGTAAAAATAGATGAAAGAAAATCAACCCTAGATAAGCTAAAAACTGAGAAGGATATTTCTGCTCTTGAACAAAGTCTTGAAGATGCAAAAGCAAAGGTTGATTCTAAAGCAAAAGTTCTTGAAGAGATGAAGGCCAAGTTAGATGCAGCTCAATCTGAAATTGAAAATGCTAAAAAAGCACTTACAGATGCGCAAGCTGCCTATGACCTTGTTCTTAAAAAATTTGAACAAGATCGTAAATTGCGTGCGATTGTGGTTCCAAAAGAATACGCAACACATGATATTACGGATTATGAATGGTTCACAGCGAAATCAAAAGAATTCATGAACCTGCAACCAGAAGAAGTGGATTATGACACAGATGCTATTGGCTCAAACGCTGATAAAGTTGATCTAGCCAACATGACAGCTGCCCAACGTCGCGAAATTGCTGAATTCACTGTCCAGATGATGAATGACATCCAACGTCAATATTGGGCACATCGCGATCCAAGCAAGACACTGTCAACGATCAGATTAACCGATGAAGGTCAAGCCTTAGCTCAAAAAGTTGCCGACGAATACAGTGCCTACTATGTTACAAACGGTGGAACACCAGATAAATTCGGCTTCACAAAGAACTGGGGTCACCAATATGACATATTGAATAAATACGGTGTCAGTGAATCACTCGGTGGACTCTTGACTGATTGGCATAATGAATACCGTGATGGTTACACTATGTTAACTCTTAAATACGATATCGCAACAAATGTTCGTAAAATGCTCTTTGATGACGGTCGTATGGCAAACGGTCACGCCAAACATTTGATCGATCCAAACGTAAATGGTACTGGAACAGGTGTTGGTATCAATACAGGTGCGATCAATATCGTCAAGATTCCAAAACGAACTCTTGACGTAGCATCACTACCATCTACTTACAAGAACACCGATCAAGACGCTGAAACTACTTTAAAACAAAACACAGGTCTTTCTGCGGCGGAAAAAGCTCTTGAAAAAGCTAAAACAAAGAAAAAACAAATAGTATCAGCTGTTAAAGATGGTGAAGCGGCATTAGCAGCTGCTCAAAAAGCTCAAGAAAATACGCAGACAGCACTTAACGCTGCAAATAATGCCATTGCAAAAGCTCAAAAAACTTACAATGATGCACTTGCTGTTAAGGAACAAAGCCCGTCTGCTCAAGCAAAGGTTGATGAAACGGCGGAAGCTCTTGAAAAAGCCAAAGCTGAACTGGTAACTACTCAATCAAATCTTAACAACTTGCAACAAATTCGTGAGCAGCGTGAAGTTGAATTAAAAAATGCTAAATCTAGATTAATTGCTCAAGAAGGAGCTTTAAAAACAGCTCTTAAAGAAGCAACTAATGCAGAAAATGATTTGACAGAAAAGGGACTTGCGATTATAGAAACCAAACAAAGAGTTGAACGTACTAAAGAAGTAGTTAAAGAAGCAGAACAAGCGGTTAAAGAAGCGAAAGCTTATCTGGAATTGCTTAAAAATGCACCTATGGAACTTGAAGAAGCTGAAAAAATCTTGACAAAAGCTAAAGTAAAAACAACCGAAGCAAAAGAAAAATTAGAAGCTGAAATCGCTAAATTAGAGATTTTGAAATCAAAAAATAAAGTTGCTCAAGAAGACTATAAACGTGTTTTGGAATCCTATAAAAAATTTGTTAGATCAAAAGAATTAGAACATTCAATCCGCTGGGAACAAGAACATATTCATCATGAAGAAGGAAATCATCGTAATGAAGTTATTCGCCATGAAACATTCAGCAGCAAAGTGGAAGTCCCGATTGTAACCAAGAGAGCAACGATGCCAATTGCTACTCATGTAAAACAAACAGATACTAAAAAATTACCTTCTACTGGTGATTCTGTAAGTACTCTTGGGTTTATGGGAATTGTAATGGCGGTTTTAGGTTTTGTAGGATTGAAGCGTAAGCGAGAATCAAAACATTTAAACTAGGAAACTAAGTAAATAAGTGATTTGAATAAAGGCAAACATAAATGATTATGTTTGCTTTTTAAGTTTTTAAGATAGTATAAATTCCGTATAATCTAGAACTGTCATGCAGACAAAAGACAATATAAGAAAATTTCGCTCCATATATCCAGCTGATATAATGTTATTGTCACTAATATCCTGTTTTTCTGGACATTGTAGCTTTTAGCGTAAGTTAATTGAAAATAATAAATAATACGATGAAGGTTAGGATTGGGGTTAAATCGATCCAATCAACTTGGAATACAATCAACAGGAATATACTGGTTATAATACAATGTATTGTTAGTAAAGAGAAAATTTGGAATAGAAATAAGATATAAGCTATCCCTATTTTTCGGATCTTAGAATAAGCGTGAACTGAATATTCCTAGAAAAAAGGCTCTTAAAGTCTTTTTCTTTTAGCTGAAATTGTGGTAAAATAGGGTCTATACGTGCTTGATACAAAGATGAGGATATAATAAGCTACTAAGGCCATGATATTAAAGTCAAAATGCTAACAGAACACGTCCTATGGGTTGCTTAAGGGCGTAGTATCTTGATCTTTGTAGCCAAGGCGTATGAAAAAATTTGAGCAAGTGCTCGGCAAGGAGTCTTTATGACAAAACAAGTTTTTAAAACCGTTTTTGCAGGTCGTGAGCTGGTGGTTGAAACCGGTCAGGTTGCAAAACAGGCAAATGGCAGCGCCGTTGTTCGATATGGAGAAAGTACCGTTTTAACTGCGGCAACCATGTCCAAAAAGATGGCTACTGGTGACTTTTTCCCATTGCAGGTCAACTATGAGGAAAAAATGTATGCGGCTGGGAAATATCCTGGCGGCTTTAACAAGCGCGAAGGTCGTCCGTCAACAGATGCGACTTTGACCGCCCGCTTGATTGACCGTCCGATTCGTCCTATGTTTGCGGAAGGCTTCCGCAATGAAGTTCAGGTTATCAATACCGTTCTTTCTTATGACGAAGATGCTTCGCCTCAAATGGCTGCTATGTTCGGTAGCTCTCTGGCTCTTTCTATCTCAGATATTCCTTTTAACGGCCCGATCGCAGGAGTTCAAGTTGGTTATGTAGACGGCGAATTCATCATCAACCCGAGCAAGGAACAAAAAGAAGTTTCGCTTTTGGAATTGACAGTTGCTGGTACCAAAGATGCTATCAATATGGTAGAGTCTGGAGCTAAGGAACTGTCTGAAGATGTCATGCTGGAAGCTCTTCTCAAAGGGCACGAAGCGGTCAAAGAATTGATTGCCTTCCAAGAAGAAATTGTTGCAGCAGTCGGCAAGGAAAAAGCAGAAGTAGAATTGCTGCATGTTGATGAGGAACTGCAGGCAGAGATTGTCGCAGCCTACAACAGTGACTTGCAAAAGGCTGTTCAGGTAGAAGAAAAGCTGGCGCGTGAAGCCGCAACTCAGGCTGTCAAAGACCAAGTCACAGCAGTCTACGAAGAAAAATATGCGGACCATGAAGAGTTTGATCGTATCATGCGTGATGTGGCTGAAATCTTGGAGCAAATGGAGCATGCAGAAGTTCGCCGTTTGATTACCGAAGATAAGGTCCGTCCTGACGGTCGTAAGGTTGATGAAATCCGTCCGCTGGATGCGGAAGTGGATTACCTACCGCGCGTGCATGGTTCTGGTCTCTTTACTCGCGGTCAAACCCAGGCCTTGTCTGTTCTGACCTTGGCACCAATGGGCGAAACGCAAATTGTGGACGGCTTGGATCCAGAATACAAGAAACGCTTCATGCACCACTATAATTTCC
>CAUQTL010000058.1:0-8578 GCA_963521035.1 uncultured Streptococcus sp. | reverse complement strand
TTCATTGTAAAGGCGGTTAAATTCCACTAAACTTTCATCACGGAACCATTGCCAAAGAGCGAGAGCTTCCTCGTCTCCATTTTCAAGTTTACGGAACCATTCGCGTGCTTCTTCATCCAAGCTAGGATCATTTTCAGCTTCAGCATTGATGCGAACATAGAGTTTAAGGAGTTCATCAATTGGATGAGCTTTTACAGCTTCTTCGTCGCCCCATTTTTTATAGGCAACAATCAACATCCCAAACTGTTTACCCCAGTCTCCCAAATGATTGACCTTAACCGTTTGATAACCGATTTTTTGGAAAATATGTGATAAGCTATCTCCGATGACAGTTGAGCGCAGGTGGCCAATAGAGAATGGTTTAGCGATATTCGGACTAGACATATCGATAACAACATTTTCTTGTTTGCCAATAGTTTGATCAGCATAGTGTTCTTTTTCAGTGATAACAGCTTGCAATACTTGAGCAGAAATGGCAGATTTATCAAGGAAAAAGTTGACGTAAGGTCCTGTTGCGACAACTTTTTCAAAGGCTTGGCTGTTAATTTTTTCAGCCAGTTCAGCCGCAATCATTTGAGGTGCTTTACGTTCGACTTTTGCAAGAGAAAAAGCAGGGAAAGCGATGTCTCCCATTTCTGAGTTTTTAGGGGTTTCCAGTAAATTTAAAATAGCCTCTTGGTCCAGGCTATCAATGACGCTAGCCAACTCGCTAGCAATCAATTCTTTTGTATTCATTAAGAGCTCCTTTTTGGACTTTTCTACTATTTTATCACAATTTTAAAGAAAGAAGAAAAAATTTTTGAAATCTCCTATTTTTTTGGTATAATATAGTTATAAAATTAGTTATAAATATGCATATAAGAGGATTTTATGAGAAAAAGAGATCGTCATCAGTTAATAAAAAAAATGATTACTGAGGAGAAATTAAGTACACAAAAAGAAATTCAAGATCGGTTGGAGGCACACAATGTCTTTGTGACGCAGACAACCTTGTCTCGTGATTTGCGCGAAATCGGCTTGACCAAGGTCAAGAAAAATGATATGGTGTATTATGTACTAGCAAATGAGACAGAAAAGATTGATTTGGTGGAATTTTTGTCTCATCATTTAGAAGGTGTTGCAAGAGCAGAGTTTACCTTGGTGCTTCATACCAAACTGGGAGAAGCCTCTGTTTTGGCAAATATTGTAGATGCAAACAAGGATGAATGGATTTTAGGAACAGTTGCTGGTGCCAATACCTTATTGGTCATTTGTCGAGACCAGCACGTTGCCAAACTCATGGAAGATCGTTTGCTAGATTTGATGAAAGATAAGTAAGGTCTTGGGAGTTGCTCTCAAGACTTATTTTTGACAAGGAGAGACGGAAAATGGCGACAGAAAAGCTATCACCCGGCATGCAACAGTATGTGGATATTAAAAAGCAATATCCAGATGCTTTTTTGCTCTTTCGGATGGGTGATTTTTATGAATTATTTTATGAGGATGCGGTCAATGCTGCGCAGATTCTGGAAATTTCCTTAACGAGTCGCAACAAGAATGCCGACAATCCGATTCCTATGGCGGGTGTCCCCTATCATTCTGCCCAACAGTATATCGATGTCTTGATTGAGCAGGGCTATAAGGTAGCCATTGCAGAGCAGATGGAAGATCCTAAACAAGCAGTTGGGGTTGTGAAACGAGAGGTTGTTCAGGTCATTACGCCAGGGACAGTGGTCGATAGCAGTAAGCCGGACAGTCAGAATAACTTCTTGGTTGCCATAGATCGTGATGGTAATCAATTTGGCCTAGCTTATATGGATCTAGTGACGGGTGACTTTTATGTGACAGGTCTTTTGGATTTCACGCTGGTTTGTGGGGAAATCCGTAATCTCAAGGCGCGAGAAGTGGTGCTGGGCTATGACTTGTCTGAGGAAGAGGAACAAATCCTCAGTCGTCAGATGAATCTGGTGCTTTCCTATGAAAAAGAAGGCTTTGAAGACCTTCATTTACTAGATTCACGATTGGCAGCGGTGGAGCAAGCGGCGTCTAGTAAACTCATCCAGTATGTTCATCGGACCCAGATGCGGGAATTGAACCACCTCAAACCTGTTATCCGCTATGAAATCAAAGATTTCTTGCAGATGGATTATGCGACCAAGGCTAGTCTGGATTTGGTTGAGAATGCTCGTTCGGGCAAGAAGCAAGGCAGTCTTTTCTGGCTTTTGGATGAAACCAAAACGGCTATGGGAATGCGTCTCTTGCGGTCTTGGATCCATCGTCCCTTGATTGACAAGGAGCGAATCATCCAACGTCAAGAAGTGGTGCAGGTCTTTCTCGACCATTTCTTTGAGCGCAGTGATTTGACAGACAGTCTCAAGGGTGTTTATGACATTGAGCGCTTGGCTAGTCGTGTTTCTTTTGGCAAGACCAATCCTAAGGATCTCTTGCAGTTGGCGACCACCTTGTCTAGTGTGCCAAGGATCCGTGCGATTTTAGAAGGGATGGAGCAACCTGCTCTAGCCTATCTCATCGCACAACTGGATGGAATTCCTGAGTTGGAGAGTTTGATTAGCGCAGCGATTGCTCCTGAAGCTCCTCATGTGATTACAGATGGGGGGATTATCCGGACTGGATTTGATGAGACTTTAGACAAATACCGTCGCGTTCTCAGAGAAGGGACTAGCTGGATTGCTGAGATTGAGGCTAAGGAGCGAGAAAACTCTGGTATCAGCACGCTTAAGATTGACTACAATAAGAAGGATGGCTACTATTTTCATGTGACCAATTCACAACTGGGAAATGTGCCAGCCCACTTTTTCCGCAAGGCGACGCTGAAAAACTCAGAACGTTTTGGAACCGAAGAATTAGCTCGTATCGAGGGAGATATGCTGGAGGCGCGTGAGAAGTCAGCTAACCTAGAGTATGAAATCTTTATGCGTATTCGTGAAGAGGTCGGCAAGTACATCCAGCGTTTACAAGCTCTAGCCCAAGGAATTGCGACGGTTGATGTCTTGCAAAGTCTGGCGGTTGTGGCTGAAACTCAGCATTTGATTCGACCAGAGTTCGGAGAGGATTCACAGATCGATATCCAGAAAGGGCGCCATGCTGTCGTTGAAAAGGTCATGGGGGCTCAGACCTATATTCCAAATACGATTCAGATGGCAGAAGATACCAGTATTCAACTGATTACAGGTCCCAACATGAGTGGGAAGTCTACCTATATGCGTCAGTTAGCCATGACGGCGGTTATGGCCCAGTTGGGGTCTTATGTGCCAGCAGAAAATGCTTATTTACCGATTTTTGATGCGATTTTTACCCGTATCGGAGCAGCAGATGACTTGGTTTCAGGTCAGTCAACCTTTATGGTGGAGATGATGGAGGCCAACAATGCCATTTCGCATGCGACCAAGGACTCCTTGATTCTCTTTGATGAATTGGGACGGGGAACTGCAACTTATGACGGGATGGCTCTTGCCCAGTCCATCATCGAATACATCCATGCACATATCGGAGCCAAGACTCTCTTTGCGACCCACTACCATGAGTTGACTAGTCTGGAGTCTAGTTTACAACACTTGGTCAATGTCCACGTGGCAACCTTGGAGCAGGATGGGCAGGTCACCTTCCTTCACAAGATAGAACCAGGACCAGCTGATAAATCCTACGGTATCCATGTTGCCAAGATTGCTGGTTTGCCAGCAGACCTGTTAGCAAGGGCGGATAAGATTTTGACTCAGTTAGAGAATCAGGGTACAGAAAGTCCTGCTCCCATGAGGCAAACAAGTGCTGTCTCAGAACAAATTTCACTCTTTGACACGCCTGCAGTGCATCCTATCCTAGCAGAATTAGCTAAACTAGATATTTACAATATGACACCTATGCAGGCTATGAATGTCTTGGTCGAGTTAAAACAAAAATTATAAAGAATGAATTACTTGTCATTCTAGCTGTATCAAGGAGACTTCTTTGACAATCCTCCACTTTTTTGCTAGAATAACATCACACAAACAGAATGAAAAGGAGCTGACACATTGTCGCTCCCTTTTGTCTATTTTTTAAGGAGAAAGTATGCTGATTCAGAAAATAAAAACCTACAAGTGGCAGGCCTTGGCTTCGCTCCTGATGACAGGCTTGATGGTTGCTAGTTCACTTTTGCAACCGCGTTATCTGCAGGAAGTGTTAGACGCCCTCCTTGCTGGAAAATATGAAGCTATTTATAGTATCGGGGCATGGTTGATTGGTGTGGCCGTAGTCGGTCTAGTTGCTGGTGGTCTTAATGTTGTCCTAGCAGCCTATATTGCCCAAGGAGTTTCATCTGACCTTCGAGAGGATGCCTTCCGTAAAATCCAAACCTTTTCTTATGCCAATATTGAACAATTTAATGCGGGAAATCTAGTCGTTCGAATGACAAATGATATCAACCAGATTCAGAACGTCGTCATGATGACCTTCCAAATTCTTTTCAGACTCCCCCTCTTGTTCATCGGTTCGTTTATTCTGGCCGTTCAAACTTTACCTTCTCTGTGGTGGGTGATTGTTCTCATGGTAGTCTTGATTTTTGGTTTGACTGCTGTCATGATGGGAATGATGGGGCCTCGTTTTGCTAAGTTTCAAACCCTTCTTGAGCGCATCAATGCCATTGCCAAGGAAAATCTGCGTGGCGTTCGCGTGGTCAAGTCCTTTGTCCAAGAAAAAGAGCAGTTTGCTAAGTTTACGGAGGTTTCAGACGAGCTACTCGGTCAAAATCTTTACATTGGTTATGCCTTTTCAGTAGTGGAACCTTTCATGATGTTGGTCGGTTATGGGGCGGTATTCCTCTCTATTTGGCTAGTTGCAGGGATGGTTCAGTCGGATCCGTCAGTTGTTGGTTCCATTGCTTCCTTTGTCAATTACCTAAGCCAGATTATCTTTACCATTGTTATGGTTGGATTTTTGGGAAATTCTGTCAGTCGTGCTATGATTTCTATGCGTCGTATTCGAGAAATTCTTGATGCAGAACCAGCCATGACCTTCAAGGATGTACCAGATGAAGAGTTGGTCGGAAGTCTTAGCTTTGAAAATGTGACCTTTACCTATCCAATGGACAAGGAACCGATGCTGAAAGATGTGAGCTTTACTATTGAACCTGGTCAAATGGTTGGTGTAGTTGGAGCGACTGGTGCAGGAAAATCAACCTTGGCTCAATTGATTCCACGTCTCTTTGACCCACAGGAAGGGGCTATCAAAATCGGAGGCAAGGATATTCGCGAAGTGAGTGAAGGAACCCTGCGTAAAACAGTTTCTATCGTTCTTCAACGTGCCATTCTCTTTAGTGGAACCATTGCAGACAACTTGAGACAGGGTAAGGGAGATGCTACTCTATTTGAAATGGAGCGAGCAGCCAATATTGCCCAAGCTAGTGAATTCATTCATCGTATGGAGAAAACCTTTGAAAGTCCAGTTGAGGAACGGGGAACCAACTTCTCTGGTGGGCAAAAACAAAGGATGTCGATTGCGCGTGGGATTGTCAGTAATCCACGTATTCTGATTTTTGACGATTCGACCTCGGCCTTGGATGCTAAGTCAGAGCGCCTGGTTCAAGAAGCCTTGAATAAGGACTTGAAGGGAACAACAACCATTATCATCGCGCAAAAGATTAGCTCGGTTGTTCATGCAGATAAAATCTTGGTTCTAGGTCAAGGACGATTGATTGGTCAAGGTACGCATGCAGACTTGGTTGCCAACAATGCTGTTTACCGTGAAATCTACGAAACACAGAAAGGAAAGGAGGAGTAAAATGAAGACAGTTCAATTTTTTTGGAATTATTTTAAAGTCTATAAGCTATCATTTTTAGTTGTTATCCTGATGATTGTTCTGGCGACTCTTGCCCAAGCCCTCTTTCCGGTCTTTTCTGGACAAGCAGTGACGCAGCTAGCTAATTTAGTTCAAGCTTATCAAGATGGCAATCCAGAACTTGTTTGGCAAAGCCTATCAGGAATCATGGTCAATCTTGGTCTGCTGGTTTTGGTTCTCTTTATTTCCAGTGTCATATACATGTGTCTCATGACGCGCGTGATTGCAGAGTCGACCAACGAGATGCGCAAAGGCCTCTTTGGGAAGCTTGCTCGCTTGACGGTTTCTTTCTTTGACCGCCGACAAGATGGCGATATCTTGTCTCGTTTTACCAGTGATTTGGATAATATCCTCCAAGCCTTTAACGAAAGTTTGATTCAGGTCATGAGCAATGTTGTTTTATACATTGGTCTGATTCTTGTCATGTTTTCGAGAAATGTGACGCTGGCCCTCATCACCATTGCCAGCACACCAGTGGCCTTCCTTATGCTGCTTTTCATCGTGAAAATGGCCCGCAAATATACCAACCTCCAGCAAAAAGAGGTAGGGAAGCTCAACGCCTATATGGATGAGAGTATCTCAGGCCAAAAAGCTGTAATTGTGCAAGGAATTCAAAAGGATATGATGGCAGGATTTCTTGAACAAAATGAGCGCGTGCGCAAGGCAACCTTTAAAGGAAGAATGTTCTCTGGAATTCTGTTCCCTGTCATGAATGGGATGAGTCTGGTTAATACAGCCGTCGTCATCTTTGCTGGTTCAGCTGTACTTTTAAATGATAAGACTATTGAAACAAGTACAGCTCTAGGTTTGATTGTTATGTTTGCCCAATTTTCACAGCAGTACTACCAGCCTATTATCCAAGTTGCAGCTAGTTGGGGAAGCCTTCAGTTAGCCTTTACTGGGGCTGAACGGATTCATGAAATGTTTGATGCAGAGGAAGAAATCCGACCTGAAAAGGCTCCAATCTTCACTAAGTTGCAAGAAGGTGTTGAAATTAGTCATATTGATTTTTCATACTTGCCTGATAAACCTATTTTGAAAGATGTCAGCATTTCTGCCCCTAAAGGCCAGATGACAGCGGTTGTTGGTCCGACAGGTTCAGGGAAAACGACTATTATGAACCTCATCAATCGCTTTTATGATGTTGATGCTGGTGGTATTTATTTTGACGGAAAAGACATTCGTGACTATGACTTGGATAGTCTCAGAAGTAAGGTGGGGATTGTCTTGCAAGATTCGGTCTTATTTAGCGGAACGATTCGAGACAATATCCGTTTTGGTGTGCCAGATGCTAGTCAAGAAATGGTTGAGGCAGCAGCTAAGGCAACCCACATTCACGACTATATCGAAAGTTTGCCTGATAAGTACGATACCCTTATAGATGATGACCAGAGCATCTTCTCAACAGGACAGAAACAATTGATTTCCATCGCTCGAACCCTGATGACAGATCCAGAAGTTCTCATTCTAGATGAAGCAACTTCAAACGTAGATACGGTGACAGAAAGTAAGATTCAGCATGCCATGGAGGCGGTTGTAGCAGGCAGAACTAGTTTTGTCATTGCCCACCGTTTGAAGACCATCCTCAATGCTGATCAGATTATTGTTCTCAAAGATGGCGAAGTCATTGAACGTGGTAACCACCATGAACTTTTGAAACTAGGTGGCTTCTATTCAGAACTCTATCACAATCAATTTGTTTTCGAATAAGAAAGAAGTTGTCCTATGTGGGCAGCTTTTTCTTGTCCATAAAAAATTTTTATCACAGTCTTAAAAAAAAACATATTAGACGAAAGGCGTTTTGAGTGATATGATAGGACTATCGTTATACTCAATGAAAATCAAAGAGCAAACTAGGAAGCTAGCCGCAAGCTGTACTTGAGTACGGTAAGGCGACGCTGACGTGGTTTGAATTTGATTTTCGAAGAGTATTAACATTCGAAAGGAGAGACATCATGACTAGAACGGTTGTAGGAGTTGCTGCAAATCTATGTCCCGTAGACGCAGAGGGCAAAAACATTCATTCATCTGTATCTTGTAGATTCGCAGAGAGCATTCGTCAAGTCGGTGGTCTCCCTTTAGTCATTCCTGTTGGTGATGAGTCAGTTGTTCGCGATTATGTAGAAATGATTGACAAACTTATCTTGACAGGCGGTCAAAATGTCCATCCTCAGTTTTATGGAGAGAAAAAGACCATCGAGAGTGATGATTACAACCTAGTGCGTGACGAATTTGAATTGGCGCTCTTGAAAGAAGCGCTTCGTCAGAATAAACCAATCATGGCAATCTGTCGCGGTGTCCAACTTGTCAATGTTGCCTTTGGGGGAACTCTCAATCAAGAAATCGAAGGCCACTGGCAAGGACTACCTTTCGGGACATCTCATTCTATTGAGACAGTAGAAGGAAGTGTGGTGGCTAAGTTATTTGGAAAAGAAAGTCAAGTTAATTCCGTTCATCGTCAGAGTATTAAAGATTTGGCACCTAATTTCCGTGTAACTGCTATTGACCCAAGAGACCAGACCATCGAAGCGATTGAGTCTATCGATGAGCACCGCATTATTGGTTTGCAGTGGCATCCAGAGTTTCTGGTTAATGAAGAAGATGGCAATTTAGAATTATTTGAGTATTTATTGAATGAACTGTAACGACTGGGAATCTGGTCGTTCTTTCTTTTATTATTTCAAAATTTTTGGAATGTGATATTTTTACGCAAACGTTTGAATTCTGATAAAAATTGGAGAAATTCGACAAAAAAACTTGAAAAAA
>CAUQTL010000057.1:0-8631 GCA_963521035.1 uncultured Streptococcus sp. | reverse complement strand
AGAAAATGCTTTTTTTTTTTAGCAAATATGATATGATGATTTCATAAATAAAAGGAGATTCTATTAATGAATAATATAAAAAAAGTTTGTCGTTTAGCTTTGCTATGTCTTTCCGTCTCTACCCTAGTTGCTTGTAGTTCTCTATCTGAAAAAACAAGTAGCTCTTCTAGTGAGAATCAAACAGAGGCTTCATCTAGTAGTTCTGAAAAGAAAGGGTTGTTTGCTAAAGCAAAAGAAAAACTCAGTTCAAGCGATTTTAACCCACAAGATGTTAGCGATGCGACAATTGAGTCTATAAAAACTTATGAAGATTACTTGATTATGAATGAGAAAATAATCGATAATTACTATACAGAAGCAGACGAAGCTTTTAAAGGGACTGTTTTAGAAGATAGCGCTGCTATTCAAGAACAAAAAGATAGCACTAAAAAAGAAATGGAAGATCTGAAAAAACAATATGGTCCACTCAAGAAAGCACCGATTCAAGGGAAAGAAGAAGTGATTAAGACTCTAAAAGATTATCGTGATAATCTACATGAACAAGTGGAGCAGTGGAAAGCTAGTCTGTAATAGGAAGAGTGGAGTTCAATATGGATTATCAATTATTGCCACATGAATACATGGTTATGAATAGTGACCATGTGAGTTTTGGGAAAAATGGTTTGGCTACAGATGAATTAATTTTAACGAATCTAAACTTAATACATATCAAAAAAGGTTTTTGGGGAGGGAAAAAAGACCAAGTTACCATTCCCATTAATCAGATTAAAATTTTTGAAGGGAAACCTCAAGTTTCAGTAACCAAAACCAACGGTGTGAAACGGCTGGAAATTTATTATAATGGCGGACAAGCTATCTTTGCATTTAATAATACTAAGGATACTGACAAGTGGGCTAGAAACATTATTAAATTGATTTCAGGTGATACAAGTAATTTTGAAACCTTGGGAGATAGTAGCTTGTTTGGAGCAGATGTTTTGGCAGAAACATTTAAGGATACATTTGACACTTTTAAAGCAGGGCTTGGGATTAAGGATGCAGAGCCAGAAAAGATTTCAACCAAGTGTAGCTTTTGTGGAGCACCTTTGTCAGGTCAAGTGAAGCAAACAGTAAGATGTGCCTATTGTGATATGGAGCAGAGTTTATAAGGGGGCAATTAAATGGGGTTGATAAAAGCAATCACAGATTCTATTGGTGGAACATTTGCAGATCAGTGGAAAGAAATTATCACAGTTCATGCTTTTGATGAACATACAGCTGTAAGTCCAGGTATTGTTCAAGAAAGTAATAATGGTAAAGGTGTCAATACGAAGGGATCTGTAGGTGTTATTTCGAACGGATCCAAGATTTTTATTCCAGAAAATACTGCTGCCTTTATCTTTAGTCAGTCTGGTATCGAGGAAATTATTACAGAACCAGGTGGATATGAATACCAAAATGGCGAAAGCAGTGTTTTTAATGGTGATGGATTGAAAAAGTCACTGTTTGACAATGTTGTTAATCGTGTTGGATTCGCTGGTCAAAGTGATCAGCAAAAACAGATTTGTTTTGTTAATTTGAGAGAAATTCGTGATATCAAATTTGGGACTCGCGGTCCAGTCATGTATAATGATTTGTTTTATGGGACAGATCTAGAAGTACGTGCTTTTGGAACATTTTCTATCCAAATTACAGATGCTAAGCAATTTATCAGAAATTTTCTTCCTGCCAATGTGACTTATTATACCTTTGATAGCGCTCAAGCTAGATCACAAATAGTGACAGAATTTCTTCAATCTTTTATTGTTGCACTTAATTCTTTGTCAACAACTTATCGTATTTCACAATTACCCTCACAAGCTGCAGTTCTTGCAGAACAAGTATCAAATGATGGACAGTATGCAGGGACTTGGAAAGAACGTTTTGGATTTGAGATTGTAAAAGTTGCCATTGCTAATATTGAGTTCTCACCAGAATCTAAGGAACTGGTTAAACAATTTTCATCAAATAAGATGAATTTAAAAGCTTATGATGATGTATCGCAGAAATCTTCTAATATTGCAGCACAACAAAAAATTGCATCAGGAGTGGAGCAACATGGTCTAGGTGATAGCGCTGGAATGATATTTGGAATGAATATGGCTCAAAGTTTAGATGAAAAAGCCATGAAACCAAGTCTATCATTAGATGAGCAAATCGAAGCCCTTACAAAACTAAAATCTCTTTTAGATGCAGGTATATTATCTCAAGAAGAATTTGATCGAAAGAAAAAAGAAATTATGAATTTATAAGATGAAGCTCGAAAGTTCATAGCTAGTACGTATTCAAGGAACATTTTAGGTGAAACAATAATAGACTATCGTTCACAGATAGAATATCATGTTGTAAAGGTAGGAGTGGAATATTCGAGCTGTCTCTACAAAGACTATTAAAAATCTTTAACAAAACAAATAAGTTGCTAAGGATTTTTTGAAAATTTTTGAGGGGAATTTGAAACATACTTTAAAAGAGTATGCTATCATAGAATATAACTTACAGAAGTAAAAGGAGTTTGTATATGGCTGAACAAGAGTTGGCTATGCAAGTATTGCAACAAGTGGTGAAACTACCTGTTGTTAAGGTTGATCGTTCGAAATTTTTAGTGGATAAGTTTTCCAAAGAATTGGATCCACAGGACATTCCTACTTTATTAGAACAAGGCCCAACGTCTCTCTTATCTCAAGAAATCATAGATCGAGTGGCTAATGCCTGTATTAGGGATAATGTTTTATTGGCGAGTGGAACCTCTGTTTTGGCAGGATTACCTGGAGGGATTGCTATGGCAATTACCATTCCAGCTGATGTGGCTCAATTTTATGGTTTCTCTCTGAAATTGGCTCAAGAATTAGGTTATATTTATGGTTATGAGGATCTTTGGGCTTCTCGCGAGGAGTTGAGTGAAGATGCTCAAAATACCCTCTTGCTTTATCTAGGAGTAATGCTGGGGGTGAATGGAACCGCTGCTTTGCTACGTGCTGGTGGTATAACAATTGCCAAACAGGTAATGAAAACAGTACCTAATAAAGCTTTAACAAAGACGCTTTGGTACCCTATTTTGAAAAAAGTCTTAAGAATATTTGGTGTGAATCTGACCAAGGGAGGGCTGGCCAAAGGAATGGGGAAATTCATACCTATCTTGGGAGGTATCATTTCAGGTGGTTTAACTTTTGCAACTATGAAACCGATGGGTGAAAGCTTGCAGAAAGAATTGTCTAAACTAGTCAATTATAGTGAAGTTCAATATCAAGAAGATGTTGAAACGATCCGAAAAGAGGCTGAAATCATCGAAGGTGAGTAAAATGGGACTCATAAAAACTCTAGCTAAAACTTACGGGAATTACTTTTTGACCATGCAAGGTGTAAAAGTCATGAAAACGATAAAGAAAGATGATAATGCCGTTGTCGGTTTTGGGAAACTCTTTATTGCAGACAAGTTAATGGATACGGCTCGGTGGCTCATTAAGCCAGAGGAGAGAAAATGAAATTTTTTTTGGGTCTTCTTGCCATTCTTTTTATTAAACCGATTATTGGAATTATGAAATTCTTTTGGATGATCATTTCTTTTGCAGTCCAATTGCTGTTTTACAAGCTGTTATTTAAGATATTGGATTGGCTCTTTAAACTTATTTAGGTCGTAATTCAAGTCGCAGAGAACTAGCAGGAACTCCACTGCTAGTTTTTTAATCTCTCTCCATATGGTATAATATAAGCAGTAAAATCATTTTAGAACATACAATGGAGGTCGTCATGGACAATATCATCGATGTGTCAATTCCTGTTGCAGAAGTGGTGGATAAGCATCCAGAAGTCTTGGAAATCCTAGTGGAGCTTGGATTTAAACCCCTTGCCAATCCCTTGATGCGTAATACTGTTGGTCGTAAAGTATCACTCAAACAGGGTTCTAAGCTTGAAGGAGCTCCTATGGACAAGATTGTCCGCACGTTGGAAGCAAACGGCTACGAAGTGATTGGGTTAGACTAATGGCAGATGAACGAATTCATGTCCTGCGGGATATTTTGTTAGAATTGCACAATGGTGCCTCTCCTGAGTCGGTTCAGGAGCGTTTTGATGCGACCTTTACAGGTGTCTCAGCCATAGAGATTTCCCTCATGGAGCACGAGCTGATGAACTCGGACTCAGGTGTCACCTTTGAAGATGTTATGGAACTCTGTGATGTCCATGCCAATCTTTTTAAAAATGCTGTTAAGGGTGTCGAAGTAGAGGATACTGAGCATCCAGGTCACCCCGTTCGGGTCTTTAAGGAAGAAAATCTGGCTCTCCGTGCTGCCTTGATTCGCATTCGGAGATTGTTAGATACCTATGAGTCTATAGAAGATGAGGAAATGCTGGCGGAGATGCGCAAGGGTTTGGTGCGTCAGATGGGACTTGTGGGACAATTTGACATCCACTACCAGCGTAAGGAAGAGCTCTTCTTCCCCATCATGGAGAGCTATGGTCACGATTCACCTCCTAAGGTCATGTGGGGAGTGGATGATCAGATCAGGGAACTCTTTCAAACAGCTTTAGCGACAGCTAAGTCATTGCCAGAAGTGTCGATTAGCAGTGTAAAAGAAGCTTTTGAAGCCTTTGCGACAGAGTTTGAAAGTATGATTTTCAAGGAAGAGTCCATCCTTCTCATGATTCTCCTTGAGTCCTTTACTCAGGATGACTGGCTTCAGATTGCGGAGGAGAGCGATGTCTATGGTTATGCCATCATCCGTCCGTCTGAGAAATGGGTTCCAGAACGCCAGAGTTTTGTCGAGGAAAAGAGTGCAGAGGAGCCTGTACAGCTAGATACGACAGAGGGTCAAGTTCAGCAGGTTATTGATACGCCTGAAGGACAGTTCACCATTACCTTTACCCCTAAGGAAAAAGAAGCAGTGCTGGACCGCCATAGTCAACAGGCTTTTGGGAATGGCTATCTCTCGGTCGAGCAGGCCAATCTCATCCTCAATCACCTCCCCATGGAAATTACCTTTGTCAATAAAGATGATATTTTCCAGTATTACAATGACAATACGCCAGCTGATGAGATGATTTTCAAACGGACCCCGTCCCAAGTTGGGCGTAATGTTGAACTTTGTCATCCGCCTAAGTACTTGGACAAGGTCAAAACTATCATGAAGGGTCTTCGTGAGGGTACTAAAGACAAGTATGAAATGTGGT
Organism: uncultured Streptococcus sp.; assembly: GCA_963521035.1. Lineage (GTDB taxonomy): Bacteria > Bacillota > Bacilli > Lactobacillales > Streptococcaceae > Streptococcus. The sequence goes on along the minus strand of CAUQTL010000057.1, from coordinate 3,447 downwards.
TCAAGTCTGAGTCGCGAGGTAAGTTTGTTCATATTACCTACGCTGCAGTGCACGATGAAGAGGGAGAATTCCAAGGTGTGCTGGAGTATGTTCAGGATATTCAGCCCTACCGTGAGATTGACATGGACTATTTCCGTGGATTAGAATAAGGAGAAAAAATGAGTTACGAACAAGAATTTATGAAGGAATTTGAAGCCTGGGTCAATACCCAGATTATGATCAATGACATGGCGCACAAGGAAAGCCAAAAAGTCTACGAAGAAGACCAAGACGAGCGTGCCAAAGATGCCATGATTCGCTACGAAAGTCGCTTGGATGCTTATCAGTTCTTGCTTGGTAAGTTTGAAAACTTCAAAGCAGGCAAGGGATTTCATGATTTGCCAGAAGGCTTGTTTGGTGAGCGAAATTATTAAACGAGATAGATTCTTGATTTTTTACTAAAATCTTGATAGAATATTTATATTAAATCCTTGTCAGAGCAGGGGTTTTTTATTGAAAGGATTTTATCATGTCAAAGAAACTCAATCGTAAAAAACAATTACGAAATAGCCTCCGTCGTGCAGGTGCCTTTTCAAGTACTGTGACTAAGGTTGTAGAAGAGACAAAAAAAGTCGTAAAACGTGCAGAACAGTCAGCAAGCCAAGCTGGTAAGGCTGTTTCTAAAAAGGTTGAACAAGCAGTGGAAGCTACCAAAGAGCAAGCTCAAAAAGTAGCCAATTCTGTAGAAGATTTTGCAGCAAACTTGGGTGGACTTCCACTTGACCGTGCCAAAACTTTCTATGATGAAGGAATTAAGTCTGCTTCAGATTTCAAAAATTGGACTGAAAAAGAACTCCTTGCCTTGAAAGGAATCGGCCCAGCTACCATCAAGAAATTGAAGGAAAATGGCATCAAGTTCAAGTAATCTTTCTTGTGCCTTGCATTTCCGTCAAAATCTTGCTACAATAGAGCCATTAGAGGTGTTTTGAATCCCACATTTTACAGAAAGTGGCGGCGCTGAGAAGTCCACAAATGTGTCAAAACTGGTTGCTAATGGATGAAAAATTGAAATAAAAGTGTCTTTTTGTTTTAAAGACGAGAGTTGCGGGCTCTGCCCGAAATTGGGTGGTACCGCGGATAAATACATTCGTCCCTGTCATGTAGATGGCAGGGATTTTCTTTTGCGTCTTAGTAAAAGGAGGTTGTTATGAAGCAATCTTTTAAAACAAGTAAACTCTACTATGGCTTTCCTATTTTCATTTTGGGGTATCAGGATCAGAATTTTGGACACAATATCACGACTTGCAGTTCCTCTTATAGCTTGGGAGATTGGCTAGTCATTGGTGTCGGAGCTGAGGAAAATGCAGCTGAGCAAATCAAGTATTACCAGAAGTTTACTGTGAATATCCCTGATGAAAATCTCATGCTCGAGATGGAGCAGGCTGGTTTTATCAATCATCGAGAGAAATTGAAACACCTGGGGCTAGACTACGAGATTTCTGAACAGACTCAGTCTCCGATTTTAGAGGCCTGTCCAGTCGTATTGGACTGTCAGGTAGATCGGATTATCGAGGAGGATGGAATCTGTCATATCTTTGCCAAGATTATCGAGCGACTTGCTGATCCAGATCTCTTGGATGAGAAAGGGCATTTTAAAAATGACCGTTTTTCACCGACTTACTTTATGGGGGACGGTCACCAGCGCGTTTATCGTTATTTAGATAACCGTGTTGACCCTATGGGGAGCTTCATAAAGAAAGCGAGGAAAAAGGATGGCAAGAACTGAGTTGCCAGATACAATCGAAACAGAACGTCTCGTTTTGCGAGTCCGTACTGTAGAGGATGCCGAGGATATTTATGCCTACGCTAGTTTGCCAGAGGTAGCCTACCCAGCAAGTTTTCCTCCTGCCAAGACCTTGGAAGATGAGATTTATTATCTGGAGCATATCCTTCCTGAACGTAATCAAAAGGAGAATCTCCCAGCTGGCTATGGGATTGTCGTCAAAGGAACCGATAAAGTCATCGGCTCTGTTGATTTCAACCATCGGCACGAAGACGATGTACTGGAGATTGGCTACACCTTACACCCAGACTATTGGGGACGAGGTTATGTGCCAGAAGCAGCGCGTGCCTTGGTTGATCTGGCTTTTACAGAACTTGGTCTTCACAAGATTGAACTAACTTGCTTTGGATATAACCTTCAAAGTCAACGAGTCGCGGAAAAGCTTGGCTTTACCCTCGAAGCTCGTATCCGAGACCGTAAAGATGTTCAAGGAAACCGCTGTGATGATTTGAGATATGGCTTGCTGAAGAGTGAGTGGGAGGTGATTTGATGCATCTTTTCATCATTGGGGCTCCGGCTTCTGGGAAAATGACGATTGGTCAAGAGTTATCTCGACTGACAGATGCTACCCTCTTTTATAACCATCAAGCCATCGATTTTGCATTAGAAATCTATCAGGATTATACAGAGGAGATGTGGGAATTTGTTCGTGGAATTACCTTTTCTTTCCTTGGAGCTAGCGCTAGAAATCAGCGATCAGTAATTTTAACAGACGTAATTGATTTTTCAAATCAGTACCAACTGCTGTATTTAAAGCAAATTCAGGATTTATTGGATAACTTTCATCAAGAGATTCTTTTTGTGGAGTTGGAAACAAGTCTTGAGGAGCGCTTACGTCGAAATCGAACGGAGAATCGATTAAAGCACAAACCCTTAAAACGACATATTGAGGTATCTGAAAGAGAAATTTTAGAGACCGCTGAAACACTTCAATTAAATTCCCAACATCAACCGAATGAGTTGCACCACTACTTTAAAATAAATAATACGAATCTGTCTGCAGAAGAAGTTGCTAAGCAGATTCAAGATAAAATGAATACAATAGAGAAAGGACACACACATGTCTAAAGAACTTTCACCTAAATACAATCCAGCCGAGGTTGAGGCTGGTCGTTACCAAAAATGGCTTGACGCTGATGTTTTCAAGCCTTCAGGCGATCAAAAGGCTAAGCCTTATTCTATCGTTATTCCACCACCAAACGTAACTGGTAAACTTCACCTTGGTCACGCTTGGGATACAACGTTGCAGGATATCATCATCCGTCAAAAACGCATGCAAGGTTTTGATACACTTTGGCTTCCAGGAATGGACCATGCGGGGATTGCAACTCAAGCTAAAGTTGAGGAGCGCTTGCGTGGCGAGGGCATTAGTCGTTATGACCTGGGTCGTGAAAAATTCCTAGAGAAAGTATGGGAATGGAAAGACGAATATGCGACAACCATCAAGGAACAATGGGGCAAGATGGGTCTCTCTGTAGACTACTCTCGCGAGCGTTTTACGCTTGATGAAGGTTTGTCAAAAGCTGTTCGCAAGGTCTTTGTGGACCTTTACAAGAAAGGCTGGATCTACCGTGGTGAGTTTATCATCAACTGGGACCCAGCAGCTCGCACAGCCCTTTCTGATA
>CAUQTL010000056.1:0-8859 GCA_963521035.1 uncultured Streptococcus sp. | reverse complement strand
TAAACAAGGAAAATGCCAAGGATGGGCGGGAGCATCGCTTTTATTTTAGGGTGGTAACGGAAAAAGCGTGTCCCAGAAATAGGACCTATACATACTCAGGAGTCAAGAATAGCAATCAGTAGTGCCTTGTCTGCTATGAATGTATCATTTTTACAACACTTCATGGTTCATATCATGGGGTGTTTTTCTATTTAAGTCAAAGCTTATCAAAAAATCTCACTATTCATTAGGCTAAAGGAAACCTAATCATAGTGAGATTGTGAATTATAGTAGTTTTTGTATTGTCTCTTCAATTTGTTTTGGGTCTGTTTTGGAAGAGAAGCGTTCAAAGACCTGCCCATCACGACCGATGAGAAATTTAGCGAAATTCCATTCGATTCGTTTTCCCAGTGGGCCAGATTTCTGGTCTTTCAACCAAACATAGAGAGGATCTGCTTCCTTACCGTTGACCTTGACCTTTGCAAGACGTGGGAAGGTGGTTTGATAGTGTAGGCTACAGAAACTATTTATTTCCTCTGCGCTACCGGGTGCTTGTCCCATAAACTGATTGCAAGGGAAGTCTAAAATCTCAAATCCCTGATCTTGATAGCGGTCATAGAGTTCTTGAAGTCCTTGGTATTGGGGCGTTAAACCACATCCGGTAGCAGTATTGACAATCAAGAGAACCTTACCAAGATAGGCATCTAGGGGAGTTTCTTGCTTGTCTTGATTCAAGACTGAAAAATCGTAGATTGAGGTCATTGATTGCTTTTCTCCTTCTGCTTGGTATGTTTAGGAGTTTTTTCCTCCTGTAGGGATAGAAATCCGTAGGTCAGGGTTCCAAAAATGCTACCGATAATCAGGCCATACATCAGTAAAGGAACACTTTTATCGAATTGCATGAGCAGCTTCACAAAATCTGGAAGTGACATCTGCTGAACGAAGACTTTATGAAAGATGAGTAGGATAAAGAGGCCAATCTGAAGGCCAATAAACACAACCCAGCTTCGGAATTTGATTTGGCCTTTGCTGTAGGTTTTGAGGATGATTTCTGACTTGTCATCTTTTTCCAGATGGAGTTCTTTGACGGCTCTTTGAGTTTTTAAAGTAATGAAAAAAATGAGTCCAGAGTATACGTAGGGCATGGCATAGCGAACGATTTCTATGAAGCGTCCAAATAACAGATAAAACAAGAAGAGGAAGAAGGAAGAATAAACGATTTGGATCATGGAACGGGCACAAGCCTTGTAGATAATCTCTTGCCGGCATTCATCAAAAGGGCCTTGGATATGAAAGAGATTTCGGAGTAGGCGAGTGGTTAAGTCTTCTTTTTTCATGCTAGTAACCTCCTAAGTGAGCGGTTTTACTGACTTTCTTTTACGAATTGATAGAGATAATAAAGATAAGTGACGGAAGAAAGGCTCGCGATAGTCAGCAGTAAATAATAATTCCAATTGCCTGAGACGAGCATCAGTTGTGGTAAAGATAGAATCATAAAGTACAGTGCTAAGTTAAGTGTGCGCGTTTTTGGGGAGTCAATCTTTAGATAAGTCAGTCCTTTGTTAAGTGCTAGAATAAAGACTAGCACGAGGAATGTCTCGTCGATTGGCAAGTTCCCTGAAATGATGATGAAGATGAGCAGGGAACTGAAGAAAAGATGATAGGTCAGTAAAGTTAGTAATGATTTCATAGGTACCTCCTAATCCTGGTCTTTTTTAGCTCTTGCAATACGAAGTGAGTCGACAATATGTATCATCACTCCGAAAAAGAAAGCTCCCAGTATAGTTTTAAAAATATGTTTTGTATTTAGAAGAGAACTGATAAAACTTGGATTTTCACTTGTTAGGGTATCACTGAGTGGAATTATAAAAAATATCACCGTTCCATAAATCGAACCTGCTTTCAGACCAGAATAAGGTAACTGTTTCTTTTCTTTTTTCATGAGTTTCCTCCTAATCATTATCCTGATCTTTCTTAGTTTTTGCAATGCGACGGGAGATGAGGAACTGTATGCTCGCTCCGAAGAAAATAGAACCGAGAATGCTTGATACACCATTTCTTATAGTGAGAAGAGACTGAAAATAGTCCTGACCTTCACCTATGAGTATACTGAGAAGAGGAGTTATAAAAAACATCCATAGACCAAAGAACAAACCTGCTTTAAGACCTGGGTAGTGTAGTTGCTTACTTTCTTTCTCACTCAGCATATCTGGTTCAATAGTTGTAATCCCTGTTTTTTGCATTTGGTATGTGAGATATCCAGCAACGATGAGGGCAATCACTAAAATCAGAGGAGGATAGACTAGAGCCACTAGCTGAGGATATTTATAGGCCAGAAGGAGTGGAATAAGATTTCCGAAAATCATCAGATAAAAGAGGATGATAAAGACTTGGTTGCCGATACGATCGGCCTCGCGCCGTTTGTATTCATCAAGGGGATCAGAAATGCCGTATGTGCGTTTGATCAGTTTTTCAGTAAAGGTTTCTTTTTTCATGAGTTTGCTCCTTTTTTAAAAATCATCCTCCCAAAAGAGACTGTTGAGGTCAGTTTGGAGGCTACGGGCGAGATTGAGACAGAGTTCCAGGGTTGGATTGTACTTGTCGTTTTCAATCATATTGATGGTCTGTCTCGAGACACCGATATCCTTGGCTAGCTCGAGCTGGGAAATGCCCAGTTCCTTGCGAAATTCTTTCACACGATTCATCTGGTCTCCTTTCTGATTTATGTCGTATATATTTGACTACATTATATTCTTCTATGGACTGAATGTCAAGCATATTTGACATATTTCTTAAAGAAATCTTACTTGTTTTTGCCCTATTTGTCTGACTAGTGCAAGCTAGTCAGATTTGTGGTAAAATAGATAGGATATGACAAAAGAATTTCATCATGTAACGGTCTTACTCCACGAAACGATTGATATGCTCGACGTAAAGCCTGACGGTATCTACGTTGATGCGACTTTGGGTGGAGCAGGCCATAGCGAATATTTATTAAGTAAATTGAGTGAAAAAGGCCATCTCTATGCCTTTGATCAGGACCAGAATGCCATTAACAATGCGCAAAAACGTTTGGCACCTTACATTGAAAAGGGAATGGTGACCTTTATCAAGGATAACTTCCGTCATTTACAGGCACGTTTGCGCGAAGCTGGTGTTCAGGAAATTGATGGAATTTGTTATGACTTGGGAGTGTCTAGTCCTCAATTGGACCAGCGTGAGCGTGGTTTTTCTTATAAAAAGGATGCGCCACTGGACATGCGGATGAATCAGGAAGCTAGTCTGACAGCCTATGAAGTGGTGAACCACTATGACTATCATGATTTGGTTCGTATTTTCTTCAAATATGGCGAGGACAAATTCTCTAAACAAATAGCCCGTAAGATTGAACAAGCTCGGGAAGTCAAGCCAATCGAGACAACGACTGAGTTGGCAGAGATCATCAAGTCGGCTAAGCCTGCTAAGGAGCTCAAGAAGAAGGGCCATCCTGCCAAGCAGATCTTCCAGGCTATTCGGATTGAAGTCAATGATGAACTGGGGGCGGCAGATGAATCTATCCAGCAGGCTATGGATATGTTGGCTCTAGATGGTAGAATCTCAGTGATTACCTTCCATTCACTAGAAGACCGCTTGACCAAGCAATTGTTCAAGGAAGCTTCAACGGTTGAAGTTCCAAAAGGCTTGCCTTTCATCCCAGATGATCTCAAGCCTAAGATGGAATTGGTGTCCCGTAAGCCAATCTTGCCAAGTGCAGAAGAATTAGAAGCCAATAACCGCTCGCACTCAGCTAAGTTGCGCGTGGCCAGAAAAATTCACAAGTAAGAGGAAAAAATGGTAGATAATAAAGAAACAACCAGTCAATTCTTGCAGAATCGTATAAAAAAATTCTCACGTGTGGAGAAGGCTTTTTATCTTTCCATCGCTTTTACGGCTCTCGTTTTAGCAGTAAGCATTATCTTTATGCAGACACGGCTCTTGCAAGTGCAAAGTGATTTAACAAAAATCAATGCGCAGATAGAGGAGAAGAAGACAGAGTTGGACGATGCCAAGCAGGAAGTGAATGAATTGATTCGTGCCGAGCGCTTGAAAGAGATTGCAGATAAAAAAGATTTGAAATTGAATAATGAAAATATCCGAACAGCGGAGTAAGATATGAAATGGACAGAAAAAATAACCCGATTTGCGCTAAAAAATCGTAAGTCTCCAGCAAAAAACCGTAGGATAGTTGGCAAGTACCTCAGCTTTTTAGCTGTTGCCCTTTTCGGCCTCTTTTTGGCCAATTTTGCTTATATTATCGCAAAAGGTAATATATTTGGTACTGACTTGGTAAAAGAGGCTAAAAAGGTTCACCAAACAACCCGAACAGTTCCTGCCAAACGTGGGACTATCTATGACCGAAATGGAGTGCCTATTGCTGAAGATGCGACTTCCTATAACGTCTATGCTGTTATTGATAAAAAATACAAGTCAGCAACTGGAAAAATTCTTTATGTAGAGGATTCGCAGTTTAATAAGGTAGCTGAAGTCTTCCATAAGTATTTAGACATGGATGAAGCTTATGTGAAAGAGCAATTAGCTCAACCAAATCTGACCCAAGTTTCCTTTGGTGCAAAAGGAAATGGGATTACCTATGCCAATATGATGGCTATTAAAAAAGATTTGAAAGATGCTAGTGTGGAAGGGATTGACTTTACAACTAGCCCTAACAGAAGCTATCCAAATGGACAATTTGCTTCTAGCTTTATTGGCTTAGCCCAACTTCATGAAAATGAGGATGGTAGTAAGAGTTTGTTAGGGACTTCTGGTTTGGAGAGTTCTTTAAATACCATTCTTGCTGGGACAGACGGTATTATTACCTATGAAAAAGACCGTGTAGGAAATATCGTACCAGGTACAGAACAGGTGTCGCAACAAACTGTGGATGGCAAGGATGTTTATACAACATTGTCTAGCCCGCTCCAATCTTTCATGGAAACACAGATGAATGCCTTTCAAGAGAAAGTAAAAGGCAAGTATATGACAGCAACCTTGGTCAGTGCTAAAACAGGGGAAATTCTTGCAACGACGCAGAGACCAACCTTCGATGCTGATACTAAGGAAGGGCTGACTAAGGACTTTGTTTGGCGTGATATCCTCTATCAAAGTAACTATGAGCCGGGGTCAACCATGAAGGTTATGACGCTCGCTGCTGCTATTGATAATAATACCTTCCCAAGTGGAGAATACTTCAATAGCAGTGAATTAAAAATAGCGGATGCGACGATTCGAGATTGGGATGTTAATGATGGTTTGACGACTGGTAGGATGATGACTTTCTTACAAGGTTTCGCTCTCTCCAGTAATGTTGGAATGAGTCTACTTGAACAAAAAATGGGAGATGCTACTTGGTTGGATTATCTCAATCGCTTTAAGTTTGGGGTGCCGACGCGTTTTGGTCTGACTGATGAGTATTCAGGTCAATTGCCTGCAGATAATATTGTCGATATTGCCATGAGTGCATTTGGTCAGGGGATTTCTGTAACGCAGACCCAGATGCTACGTGCTTTTACAGCCATTGCCAACGATGGGGTTATGTTGGAGCCAAAATTTATAAGTGCTATTTATGATACTAACAATCAGTCTGTACGAAAGTCTCAAAAAGAGATTGTAGGAAAACCTGTATCTGAAGATGCAGCAAGCTTGACTCGTACTAACATGATATTAGTTGGGACGGACCCTCTATATGGAACTATGTATAATCACTACACAGGAAAGCCAATTATAACAGTTCCTGGACAAAATGTAGCAGTTAAATCCGGTACGGCTCAAATCGCTGATGAGAAAAATGGAGGATACTTGGTTGGTTCTACCAATTATATTTTCTCAGTTGTGACTATGAATCCTGCTGAAAATCCTGATTTTATCTTGTATGTAACGGTTCAACAGCCTGAGCATTATTCAGCTGCCCAGTTGGGAGAGTTTTCCAATCCAATCTTGGAGCGGGCTTCAGCGATGAAAGAATCTCTGAACCTTCAATCTCCAGCTAAGAATTTAGATAAAGTTACGACAGAATCTTCTTATGCAATGCCTAGCATCAAGGATATTTCACCTGGTGAGTTGGCGGAAGCCTTACGCCGAAATATTGTGCAACCAATCGTTGTAGGTACTGGAACAAAGATTAAAGAGACTTCTGTAGACGAAGGGACCAATCTTGCACCAAACCAACAAGTTCTCCTTTTATCGGATAAGGTAGAAGAAATTCCAGACATGTATGGCTGGAAAAAAGAGACTGCCGAGACCTTTGCTAAATGGTTGGATATTGAACTGGAATTTGAAGGTTCAGGTTCCGTTGTTCAGAAGCAAGATGTTCGGACTAATACAGCTATCAAAAACATTAAAAAAATTAAATTAACTTTAGGAGACTAATATGTTTATTTCTATTAGTGCTGGAATTGTGACATTTTTACTAACTTTAGTAGGAATTCCGGCCTTTATCCAATTTTATAGAAAGGCGCAAATTACAGGCCAGCAAATGCATGAGGATGTCAAACAGCACCAGGCAAAAGCTGGAACTCCTACAATGGGAGGGATTGTTTTCCTCATTGCTGCAGTAGTGGTGAGTTTCCTCGTTGCTCTTTTTTCAAAACAATTGACCAATAATGTTGGTATGATTTTGTTTATTTTGGTCTTGTATGGCTTGGTTGGTTTTTTAGATGACTTCCTCAAGGTCTTCCGTAAAATCAATGAGGGCCTTAATCCCAAACAGAAATTGGCTCTTCAGCTTCTAGGTGGTGTCATTTTCTACCTTTTCTATGAGCGCGGTGGCGATATGCTGTCTGTCTTTGGTTATCAAGTGCATCTAGGGATTTTCTATATTGTCTTCGCTCTTTTCTGGCTAGTCGGTTTTTCAAACGCAGTCAACTTGACTGACGGCATTGATGGTCTAGCTAGTATTTCAGTGGTGATTAGTTTATCTGCTTATGGAGTTATTGCCTATGTACAAGGTCAGATGGATATCCTTCTAGTGATTCTTGCCATGATTGGTGGTTTGCTCGGTTTCTTTGTCTTTAACCATAAGCCTGCTAAGGTCTTTATGGGAGATGTGGGAAGTTTGGCTCTCGGTGGAATGCTGGCAGCTATTTCAATGGCTCTCCACCAAGAATGGACTCTCTTGATTATCGGAATTATTTATGTCTTTGAAACAACTTCGGTCATGATGCAAGTCGGCTATTTCAAAATGACTGGTGGTAAACGTATTTTCCGTATGACGCCTGTGCATCACCATTTTGAGCTTGGAGGATTGTCTGGTAAAGGAAATCCTTGGAGCGAGTGGAAGGTTGACTTCTTCTTTTGGGGAGTGGGACTTCTAGCAAGTCTCTTGACCCTAGCAATTTTGTATTTGATGTAAGAATAGCACCCTGATGTTCAGTTTCAGGGTGTTTTTGCATTCTAAAAAATATTGGTCAATTAAAGTCAAATCTCTTGACCTTTTCTGACTAATGTAGTATATTATGAACGTAAGGTAAATGAAAGCCTTACTCGAACACTTATTTAAAGTAAAATAGAAAGAGGTGGGGTCTATGTTTAATCTACAAATCTTCAGAAGTAAAGATAGTCTACTCCTGCTTGAAAAAGAAAAACCAGAAATAGTACGTAGAGTAGCGATTTAGCTAGTCTAAATTTTTTAAAACAAAGGTCAAAGATAGTCAATATCAGTAATAATAAATAACAAAAAGAGGTAAAGAATATGAACAACAACTTTAATAATTTTAACAACATGGATGATTTATTTAACCAATTGATGGGTGGTATGCGAGGATACAGTTCTGAAAATCGCCGTTACTTGATTAATGGACGCGAAGTCACACCTGAGGAATTTGCTCACTATCGTGCAACTGGTCAATTACCAGGAAATGCAGAAGCTGATGGACAAATGCCACAACATACGTCAGGTATGAAACAAGATGGTGTCCTTGCAAAACTAGGTCGAAACTTGACAGCAGAAGCGCGTGAGGGCAAACTGGATCCTGTTATCGGACGAAACAAGGAAATTCAAGAAACATCTGAAATCCTTTCACGCCGTACCAAGAACAATCCTGTTTTAGTCGGAGACGCAGGTGTTGGTAAGACAGCAGTTGTCGAAGGCTTGGCGCAAGCCATTGTGAACGGTCATGTTCCAGCTGCTATTAAGAATAAGGAAATTATTTCCATTGATATCTCAGGTCTTGAGGCTGGGACTCAATACCGCGGTAGTTTTGAAGAAAACGTTCAAAACTTAGTCAATGAAGTGAAAGAAGCAGGGAATATTATCCTCTTCTTTGATGAAATTCACCAAATTCTCGGCGCTGGTAGCACTGGTGGAGACAGTGGTTCTAAGGGGCTTGCGGATATTCTCAAGCCAGCCCTCTCTCGTGGTGAATTGACAGTGATTGGGGCAACGACTCAAGACGAATACCGTAACACTATCTTGAAGAATGCAGCTCTTGCTCGTCGTTTCAACGAAGTCAAAGTCAATGCTCCTTCAGCAGAGGATACTTTTAAAATCCTTCAAGGAATTCGTGATCTCTATCAACAACACCACAATGTCATCTTGCCAGACGAGGTCTTGAAAGCAGCAGTGGATTATTCTGTCCAATACATTCCACAACGTAGCTTGCCAGATAAGGCTATTGATCTTGTCGATGTAACGGCTGCTCACTTGGCAGCTCAACATCCAGTAACAGATGTGCATGCTGTTGAACGTGAAATTGAAGGAGAAAAAGACAAGCAAGAAAAAGCTGTTGAGGCAGAAGATTTTGAAGCTGCTCTAAACTATAAAACACGCATCGCAGAATTGGAAAAGAAAATCGAAAACCACACAGAAGATATGAAAGTGACTGCAAGTGTCAACGATGTGGCTGA
>CAUQTL010000055.1:0-9229 GCA_963521035.1 uncultured Streptococcus sp. | reverse complement strand
AATGCTAATCTTCGTCGTTTTACTCCTTGACTAGCAAACTTACCGCCTCAACATGATGCGTTTGAGGAAATAAATCCACTGGCTGAACTTTCTTCAACTCATATCCCAATTCTTGGTAGAGTTTGATATCACGCGCCATGGTCGCAACATTACAGGAAATATAGGCAATGCGTTCAGCACCTGTTTGGCTACTTGCATTGATAAAGCTTTCTGTGAGTCCTTTTCTTGGTGGATCCACTAGGATAAGGCTTGGTTGAATTCCATCTTTGAGCCAATTCTTCATAGCATTTTCAGCTGTATCACAGACATAGTGGGCGTTTGAAATATTGTTCAGTTGGGCATTCTTCTTGCTATTCTCAACTGCTTCTGGAATAACTTCAACACCATAAACTTCTTTGACATGTTTGGCAACAGAGAGGCCAATCGTCCCGATACCAGAATAGGCATCAATAACCACATCATCTTCTTTTAATTCAGCAAAGTCAATGGCTGTTTGATAAAGTTTCTCTGCCATCTCAGTATTGACCTGGTAAAAGGCTGGGCCAGCGATTTGGTAGTCATTTCCCAACATCTGGTCCATAATATAGTCTTGGCCATAAAGAGTCTTCCACTCCTTACCAAAAATCGCATTGGTATTCTGGTCATTGATATTCTGCATAACAGACACAATCTCTGGGAACTGCTTGATGAGTTGTTCAATCAATTGCTCCACACGAAAAACTTTGGGACGAGTTGTTACCAAAATAACCATGATTTGACCTGAATAATGTCCGCGACGCACCACAAGATTACGAATCAAGCCAGCTTGTTCCTTTTCATCATAAGGTTTCAAATCATAACGACGGAGCAAGTCGCGTAGGGCTACTACTACCTCATCAATCACAGGATCTTGGATAAAGAAATCTTCTAGAGGCATGAGGTCATGGGAATTCTTACGGAAAAATCCTGTTTCCAAGACACCATTCACTCGACGAACAGGGACCTGCGCCTTATTGCGGTACTTGACTGGATGTTCCATACCTAAAGTTTCAGCAACCTCTACATCTGCAATTCCAGCAATCTTGTATAGACTGTCCTTGACTTGCTTAGTTTTAAACTTGAGCTGTTCTGGATAAGCAAGGTGACCTAAATCAGCTATTCCTGAACGCAGGTAAGCCAAATCTAGATCTTGATTACGGTGTGGTGACTGGACAAGGTATTCTTCCACTTTCCCAAAACCAATCTTTTTGTTTACTTTAAGGACACGCATAAGGATTTTTTCACTTGGTAAAGCATTCTCTACAAAAAAGACCAAACCATCTACCTTGGCAACTCCTGCACCCTCATGGGTCAAGTCAACAATTTCAACTTCTACAATATCATTTTTCTTTAACATTCTCTTCTCTTTCTATTGGCCGACAAAAAAAGACGGCAACGTTACGGTTACCATCTATTATACCATGAAATTTCTTAAGAACCAAAACTCTTGAAGAAGTTGACAATGGCTTGCCAGAGGGAGCTCAAAAAGTTCCCGCCGTCCTCTAGCGCCTTATCCGCATCAAAGTTAAGGTTGATATTTTTAAAACTGTCACCAGCTTGTGATACGATACTTTGTTTAAGGTCATTCAAGGTTTTAGTGAAGTCTGCATTGCTGAGGATATCACTCTTTGAGAGATTCAAAGCGAAATTGATGATAATATTGATTTGGTTTCCTGTTATAACCTGATCAAGTTTGTAATTTTTCAAGGTATCTTCAACAATTTTGCGGACATCTTCCTCTGTCAGATTTCCCTTGCTTTCTTTAGCTTTGGCGATTCCTGACTTGATATCAGCTAGGGCAACGTTTAATTTATTAGCATCATAGCCTGACTTGTCCTTGTTTTCAGCATTGATATCGGACAAAGCCTTCAACTCTTCTTGAGCCAAATCTTTATTGGCTTGCGGTACCTTGGCTCCATTAGCCTCTAGCGAATAATAAATCCCTGCTAAAGCACTTTCTCCTGTAACTGGAATGGGGGCTGCTACAGTGATTTTGGCGTGTTCCACACCCAAAGTTACGGCTGCATTTCGGTACATATCCTGAGTTACCTTAGTGATGTTTTCAGGTGTTTCAATCTTGACCTCAAGTGGTGACTTGTCACCTAGTTTTTGAATCTTGGCTGATGAATACAACTGTAAACTAGAGTCATTAGCCACATTCATGATTTTAGAATAGACATCAGGTGTCATGGTCTTGAGTTCTTTGGTGTCTGATGAGGCATTGTAGCCTAATTTTTTTAAAGTTTGATTTTTTTGGTCTTCAGTTAGGGAAGAACCTAGGACATATTCAGGTTGAACATAGGTTTCGTCAATAACTTTTTGAACATCTGTTGCTGCATGGGCGCTATTCATAGCTGTTACCGCCCACAAGACCGCAGCACTGGTCAGAAAGAGTTTCTTTCTCATAGGGAATTTCCTCCTTTACCTTTCTAGAGTAATATATCTATCTTAAAGAAAACTTATAGCAAAAACACCTGGTCTAGCCAGATGTTGAAAAGAGAGTGAAACATTTGATGATGTAAAGGTTGAGTTGCACCTGTCTAGAATAATAATAGTTACCTCCATTTACATAGAGTTCAGCACCGTGAAAAATGGAAATGGGGTGAATATAACTATAAGTCTTTCCAGTGGTATTACCAAGCAAGGGAGCAACAGTATCGCGAGAGTACTGTTTGGCCAGAGCCAAGGTATTTTCCCTGCCATTTTGGGCGATATAATCGATATAGGCAGGTCCAAAATTATAGGCTTGAACAGCCGTCCAGACATCTACCCCCTTCTTCTGGGCCAGATAGAGATTGTCTGTCAAAGTTTGAACGCCTTGCCGAATGCTAGAGGCATTATCATTGATGGTGTTGGTGGAACCACTTGCAGACTCACTAGACTGCATAACATCGCCTTCTTTTCCTTTTGTTTCGGTATAAATCATAGCGAGCACAAGCTCTTCGTTTGCTGGGGTATCTTTTTCACTCAAGATTTCTCGCACCATGGGTTGATAGGTCATGACTTGCTTGACATCTTGATGAACACGGTAAGTTTTATAGCCAGCAAAAAGGAAGACTGCTAGTACAAGCACTCTTCGAATTCGTTTAAACATTATTTACTTTGGATATCCTCGATATTTTTAATTAAGATAGAGTAGGTTCCATTGTCGTTTTGGATAAACTCAACAGATTCGGCGTCTTGATAGACGTTATTGGGAACGATGAGCTCAATTCCATTTGACAAGGATAGTTTTTGGTTTTCAAATTTTTTAAGCTGGCGACTGGCATCAATTTCATCAAATTGAACAGGCTCTGGGACAGCTTCCTTGACTTGATCAATAAAGCTCAAACGAGCCGTCAGATTGTTGTCAAAAAGATCGTTAGCCAATTTCTCAGGCGATAATTCATTACTTTCTTCTAGGTTGTTGAAAATCGCTGATTTGACCTTAGATTGAAATTGAAAATCATCTGTGTTAAAAGATTCAGCAATTCTCTGGGCTGTTTTTTCCAGTTCTTTGATAGATTTCTTAGGAGAAATCTTAGGAGCGACAGCAAGAAGATTATCTGAAAAATAATTCAAAAAAGTCCCGTTATACTTGATTCGTTTTTCAATCAGGTGGTACTTGCGACTCTGAAGATTGACCACCAAGGCTTCGTCAGCACCCGTTCCAAATCCAGGCAGATTATTCTGAGTCAGCTTGATTGGATTATCAACTTCTCCTCCGAGGTGAGTCAAGGTCTCTCGCAGGGCAATTCGTAAGAAAGCAAAATGTTCTACACCTTCTTTAGAAAATTGCACAAAAATCAAGTCATTGGTCTTGAGATTTTCAGAAATGCTGAACTCCTCTTTCCAGAGATTAGCCAGCTTTACTGATGTCTCCAACAAATCGTCTGTGATATGATTGAAGAAGGGATTTTCTTCCTCGAAAATCCCAGTCTTGGCTTCATCTGAATACACACGTTCAATTTTCTTGCGCAGGTATTCTTCGATTTTTGGAGTAATATTGAGAAACTTATCCGCTAGGAACAGCTCGGTATCGTCCGGACTGAACTGATGGATAATGGCTTTCTTAATATAAATGTCCATAAACGCTTTAGTCCTCGTATAATGGGAAGGCATCTGTCAATTCTTTGACTGCACTTCTCACTTCTTCTAAGACAGCCTCATTTTCTGCATTTTTAAGGGTTTTAATGATGAGTTCAGCCACTTTGCGACTTTCTTCTTCACCAAATCCACGTGCAGTAATGGCTGCTGCTCCGATACGAATACCACTTGTCTTGAATGGTGACAAGGTTTCGTAAGGGATTGAGTTTTTATTTAGGGTAATATTGACTTCATCCAGCAAGTTTTGAGCAACTTTTCCGTTTTCTACAACCTTAGTCACATCAACAAGGAAGAGGTGATTTTCAGTCCCACCAGAAATGATACGGAAATCAGAATCTTGCAATAAGACATCTGCCATAGCCTTGCTGTTCTTGATAACATTAGCAGCATATTCCTTGAAGGCTGGATCCAAAACTTCTTTGAAGGAAACAGCTTTAGCCGCCACAACGTGCTCCAAAGGACCACCCTGAATACCAGGGAAAATAGCTGAATTGATTTTCTTAGCTAAGTCTTCATCATTGGTCAAAATCAAACCACCACGAGGGCCACGAAGGGTTTTGTGGGTCGTGGTTGTCGTGATATGAGCGTATGGCACTGGGCTTGGGTGAAGACCAGCTGCAACCAAACCAGCGATATGAGCCATATCTACCATGAGCTTAGCCCCAACAGCGTCTGCAATTTCACGGAATTTTGAAAAGTCGATAATTTGAGAATAGGCTGAAGCACCTGCTACGATCAATTTTGGTTTTACTTCTTGGGCTTGTTTCAAGATAGCATCAAAATCCAAGAGTTCCGTTTCAGGGTCAACACTGTAAGAAACAAAGTTGTAGGTTTGACCAGAGAAGCTTACAGGAGCCCCGTGGGTCAAGTGTCCACCTGCTGCCAAATCCATTCCCATAACCGTATCGCCAGGCTCAATCAAGGCCATGTAAGCTGCACAGTTGGCTTGGCTTCCTGAGTGTGGTTGGACATTGGCAAATTTTGCACCGAAAATTTCTTTTGCACGTTCAATGGCTAGAGATTCAACCACGTCTACTACGTCTGTTCCACCATAATAACGGCGGCCTGGGTAGCCTTCGGCGTATTTATTCGTCAAGATAGACCCTTGTGCTGCCATAACAGCCTTGGAAACTACATTTTCCGAAGCAATCAACTCGATATTGTTTTGTTGGCGTTCCTCTTCTTTGGCAATAGCATTCCAGAGATCAGCATCATATGCTTTAAAATCATCTTTGTCAAAAATCATAGGTCTTCTCCTTTATTGTGTGACTAGTCCATTAGTTTAATTTTCTTATTAGAAAATTAAACTAAAAGATGCGAATAAACCGTTTCTGCATTTTATCACAAGTATAACCAACTTTTTCATAAAATGCATGAGCACCCAGACGATGATCGGCAGAGTTTAAGCGGATAAACCCATAACCACGTCTTTTTGCTTCTTCTTCCAACCCTTGTAATAAGCTTTTACCAATACCTTGACCTTGCGCTTGAGGTGAAACTGCTAAAGCCAAAATATTAAATCCTGCTTTAGAATAAAGTGATTCATAGACCTCAGCGTGGACATATCCAAGCAAGACATGACTGGCTACATCCTCATAGCCAAGTAGGAAATGATGGGGATCCTGAGACAGTCTAGCTAGTTGGCTAGCCGTTTCCTCTGGACTAAACGAATAGCCCAAAGCCTCTTGGTTGATGTCACATATAGCTTTCACATCGGTTTCTTGCAAATCTCTTAGCATCTCATTCCTCCTCAAAAGAAATCTCTGGCAACCGAGCAAGAATATCCTCTCGCTTAATGGCCCCTTGGCGTAAGATTTTCACCTTGTCTCCGGATAAATCCAAAATAGTTGAATCCTGTCCAGTTAGAAAAGCATCGTCTTCCAAACCCAGAACCTCTTGGTCAAAATCCTCTAGAATTTGATTAAAGGTCACTCCACTTGCCTGACCTGAGATATTGGCAGACGGTCCAATCAAGGGACCTGTCTCTCGAATCAAATCAAGTGTAATGGAGTGACTCGGCATCCGAAATCCAACAGTCGCAAGGCCAGAATTGACCCAATAGGGAACTCGGTCATTAGCTTCGAGAATAATGGTCAAGGGACCTGGTAAAAAGATCTCGACAAGTTTGGGTAGATAAGATGGCTGATTCTTAGAAAAGTTCAAGATGTCCTCTAGAGAGGCGATATTGAGATTTAGTGCCTTATCTCTAGGACGACGTTTGAGCTGGTATACATGATCAACTGCTTTTTCGTCTAGAGCCTTGGCAAAGAGACCGTAAACTGTCTCCGTAGGTAAAACAACCGCCCCACCCTTTTCCAACTCTTGTCTAATCCTGTCCATCATCAATCACGACCATCCTATCTTGACCAAATTGGTCCTTAAGTGTTCTTACACGTTTTTCAGGAAGATGCTTCCTAAAGAGTTCAGGAACACTTTGACCTTGCTTGTATCCAATTTCAAGGTAAATCTTACCACCATCTTTGAGATAGTCTTTTACATCTTCCGCAATTCTACGGTAAATAGCTAGACCATCCTCGTCTGCAAAGAGAGCTAGATGAGGTTCTGAATGCAAAACATTCAAACCGACCTCTAACTCATCTTCACGAGAGATATAGGGTGGATTGGAAACAATTATATCATATTTTTCAGAAATTTCTGTAAAACAGTCAGATTTTTTTAAAAATATTTGAAGATTTTGATTTTTAGCATTTTCGCCGGCTACATCTAAAGCATCTTGGGAAATGTCTGCTGCTGTCACTGACCAAGCTGGTCTGTTTTTTGCTAGAGCGAGAGCAATAGCTCCACTACCTGTTCCAATATCCAAAACTGAAAGATTCATCTCAGGATTTTCAGCCAGGATAAGCTCCACTAACTCCTCTGTCTCTGGACGAGGGATCAATACTCGCTCATCAACTTTTAACTGCATTCCATAAAAATCTGCCTGTCCAATGATGTACTGTGCCGGTTTATGAGATGCTAACTGTTGTAAAATTCCTTTTACAAATACTTCTTCCTCTTCCGTCACTTCCTGCTGGAGGGAAAAAACAAAGTCTGTAAAAGATAGATTTTTGAGGCTACGATAGACAAAAGAGAGGCTTTCTGCTTCCTCTCCTTGTCTTATCAACTCTTCTTCAAAATCTGAAAATAATTGCGCTAATTTCATTATTTGTTTAATTCTTCTAATTTTTGTGTTTGGTCATAGAACACCAAGGCATCCACAACTTCATCCAATTTACCAGACAAAATGGTATCTAGTTTTTGGAGGGTTAAACCGATACGGTGGTCTGTGACACGGTTTTGTGGGAAGTTATAAGTACGAATCCGTTCTGAACGGTCACCAGTACCGATTGTCGACTTACGCTCAGCATCTTGTTCATCTTGTGCAATTTGTGCGAAGTGGTCAGCAACACGCGCACGGATGATTTTCATGGCTTTTTCACGGTTTTTCTGCTGGGTACGTTCTTCCTGCATCTCAACCTTGATATTGGTTGGCAAGTGAACGATACGAACGGCAGTCGCAACCTTGTTGACGTTCTGTCCACCAGCACCTGATGCATGATAGATGTCGACACGAAGGTCTTTTGGATCAATATCGTATTCTACTTCTTCGACTTCAGGCATGACAAGAACTGTTGCTGTTGAAGTATGAACACGGCCTTGGCTTTCTGTCACAGGGACACGTTGCACACGGTGGGCACCAGATTCGTACTTGAGTTTAGAGTAAACAGATTGACCTGAAACCATGGCAACGACTTCTTTGAAACCACCGACACCATTCATAGAAGCTTCCATAACTTCAAAGCGCCAGCCTTGGGCTTCAGCATACTTTTGGTACATGGTTAGCAAATCTCCAGCGAAAAGTGCTGCTTCGTCTCCACCAGCGGCGCCACGGATTTCAAGGATGATGTTCTTATCATCGTTTGGATCCTTTGGAAGGAGCAAGATTTTCAGTTTTTCTTCGTATTCTTCTTTTTCAGCCTTGGCATCTTTGAGTTCTTGCTTGGCCATTTCTTCCAAGTCCGCATCTCCGCCTGATTCCTTAATCATTTCTTCAGCGTCAACGATGTTTTGAAGGACTTGTTTATACTCACGGTAGGCTGTTACCGTATCACGAGTAGAAGCCTCTTCTTTGGAAAGATCCATGAAACGCTTGGTGTCCGAAACTACATCTGGGTCACTGAGCAACTCTCCTAATTCTTCATAACGGTCTTCTACAGCTTGTAGTTGATCATAGATGTTCATTTTTCTTCATTCTCCTTATTGATTTCAGGGGCAAAATAATGTTTACGGCAAACTGAGATATAGGTTTCATTTCCACCAATCTGGATCTGTTCTCCATCGTAAACTGGTAGTCCATCCTGTGTTCGCAAAACCATAGTTGCCTTTTTCTTACAATACTGACAGATGGTCTTGATTTCGTCAATCTTGTCTGCTAAGAGCAAGAGATATTTGGAACCTTCGAACAGTTCATTGCGAAAGTCATTTTTCAAACCAAAAGCCATGACAGGTATGTCTAACTCATCAACAACACGAGCTAGGTCGTAAACATGGTGACGCTTGAGAAACTGAGCCTCATCAACTAACACACAGTATGGTTTTTCAGATAGGTCTCGGATATAGCCGAAGATATCAGTTGTTTCCTCAATCGCAATGGCAGGGCGTTTCATGCCAATACGACTCGACACATAGCCAACACCGTCACGCGTATCCAGAGCCGAGGTCATAATCACAACACCTTTTCCTTGCTCCTCATAGTTATAGGCCACCTTGAGAATCTCAATCGTTTTACCAGAGTTCATGGTCCCATAACGATAATACAACTGTGCCATGTTTCTTGCTTCACGTCCATTTCTAAATTTTTGCTACATTCTAGTATATCATAATTTTCTTAAGCTTTAAACGGCAAAATGTGGTAAAATAGAAGAAATCCAAAACTAGTGGAGGAAGCTATTATGCCATTTGTACGCATCGATTTATTTGAAGGACGCACGCTCGAGCAAAAGAAAGCTCTTGCTAAGGAAGTGACGGAAGCTGTTATCCGTAACACTGGAGCACCTCAATCTGCTGTCCATGTCATCATCAACGACATGCCAGAAGGAACTTACTTCCCTCAAGGTGAAATGCG
>CAUQTL010000054.1:0-9301 GCA_963521035.1 uncultured Streptococcus sp. | reverse complement strand
CTTCGTCAGTTTCATCTACAACCTCAAAGCAGTGCTTTGAGCAGCCTGCGGCTAGCTTCCTAGTTTGCTCTTTGATTTTCATTGAGTATAAGCATAGTGACTGGATTCAGAAAAAGGCCTTGCCAGAGCTTCTTGCTTCTGGTAGGGCCTTTTATTTATTCTTTTAAGTGATAAGAGTAGCTAGCGACAACGACGTCTTGGTGCCAACGAAGGGCGTATTTGAGTTTAAGACTCATCTGATTGTGCAGGATATTTTGCCAAGGTTTATTAGGGATAAACTGGGGGACGAGGACAGTGACTGTATAGTTCTTTTTCTGAGCTTCCTCGGAAATCCGTTTGACATACTTGACAGTAGGGGTGATGATGTCACGATAGCTGGTCTTGATATTTTTCAGAGTAATGGTTGGGAAGTAATCGGCAAATTCTTGGAGAATTTCTTGGTCTTTTTCTGCGGTTTCCTTTGTAGAAATGTGCATGGCTAAGACTTCGTCACCGATACTTTGGGCATAGTTAATGGCTCCGACGCTGACTCTGGTAACATTTCCTACTAGGACGAGGACAAGATTGCCATCGTAGGTACGTTTTTCGATTCCTTCATAGAGTCGCAGTTGTTGGGCTACTTTTTGGTAATGACTGTGAATTGCTAAGAAGAGTAGGGTGAGTACGAGAATAATCGGGAAGAAGGGCCAGATATCACTGAGACGGAAAAAGAGCAAGATTAGTACAATCGCGTAGCAAATGATTGCCCCAAGGATATTAGCAAGAGCAGGTTTTAAGAAATTTGCTCCTTTTTCTTTTTTCCAATGGCGAATCATCCCAGTCTGAGAAAGGGCAAAGGGCACGAATACACCGATAGTATAGAGAGGAATCAAACGTTCGGTATTGCCATTAAAAATGAGAAGAAGAATCATAGCCCCAAATGCCAGAGTTAAAATTCCATTGGAGTAGCCTAGGCGGTCTCCTTTTTCCATAAAGAGATGGGGCATGTATTTATTTTTAGCCATATTGTAAGCCAGCATAGGGAAGGCCGAAAAGCCAGTATTTGCAGCTACTGCTAAAATCAAGGCTGTGGAGAATTGGAAGATATAATAGCCAAGGTGACCTAAGAAGGAATTACCAAGGATGCCTTGAGCCATCTGTGAAAGAATAGTTTCTCCGTGTTGAGGCATAATCCCCATCCAGTAGTTTAGGAAGGTAATGCATGCAAAAAGAAAACCTAAAATCAAGGCCATGATGGTCAAGGTCTGAGCAGCATTCTTTTCTTTCGGAGTCTTGAAAAAGGGAACGGCATTTGAAATAGCTTCAACTCCTGTCAGAGAGGCAGAGCCGCTGGTAAAGGCTCTTAGAATGAGAACTATAGACAGGCTCGGAACAGCATGCCCAATAGGTGAAGTTGCCTGATAGCTGAGAGACCCTGTCATTAGTTGAAAGATTCCGTAGAGCAAGAGAAAGACAGTACTGATGATAAAGAGATAGACAGGAATCATCAGTGAACTGGCAGATTCTTTTAAGCCCCGTAAATTCAAGAGCATAAGCAAGCAAACTAGAAAAATGGAAATGTGGAGGTTGTAAGGGTGGAGAGCAGGGAGAGCTGCTGTGATAGCATCGGCTCCAGATGCAACAGATACCGCTACGGTCAGCATGTAGTCAACTAGCAGACTACCTCCAGCGATTAAGCCAAGTTCGGGAGATAGATTTTCTCGAGTAACCATATAGGCCCCTCCCCCTTGAGGGTAGGCATGGATGATTTGACGGTAGGAGACGGTCAGGCTAGATAGGAGCAGGAGGACAAAGAGGCCGATAGGAAGGCTCCACCATATCGCAAGAGGAGAGAGACTAGCCAAGACGAGGACTACTTGCTCAGGCCCATAGGCAATGGAAGATAGAGCGTCGCTTGACAACATGGCCAAGGCCTGCATTTTTCCCAGCAGACCTCCCTCGCCTTCTGTTAAGGATTTAAGAGGACGACCGATAAAAGTCTGTTTTAATTTTGTAAACATGGTATTTTCCTTTTCTGAAAATTTCAATAAGTGCTATTATACTGCTTTGGGAAAATAGCGTCAAGAGAGGACGATGGATTTTAGAATATTTTGTACAGATGAGGAGAGAGGTCAGTTTTTTTGCTATAATAGTAGATAGAAAACGAGGTTAGAAGAGATGATTTTTGATACACATACACACTTGAATGTAGAAGAATTTGCAGGTCGTGAGGCAGAAGAAATTACCTTGGCTGCTGAGATGGGTGTGACACAGATGAATATTGTTGGTTTTGATAAACCGACGATTGAGCGTGCTTTGGAGTTGGTGGATGAGTACGACCAACTCTACGCGACTATTGGTTGGCATCCGACAGAAGCGGGGACTTACACGGAGGAGATTGAAGCCTACTTGCTTGATAAGCTCAAGCATCCAAAGGTAGTTGCCTTGGGTGAGATTGGTTTGGATTACCATTGGATGACAGCGCCAAAAGAGGTGCAGGAGCAGGTTTTTCGCCGTCAGATTCAGTTATCTAAGGACTTGGATTTGCCTTTTGTAGTTCATACCCGTGATGCGTTGGAAGATACCTATGAGATTATCAAGAGCGAGGGCGTTGGTCCTCGAGGTGGTATCATGCATTCATTTTCAGGGACGCTTGAGTGGGCAGAGAAGTTTGTCGAGCTTGGTATGACCATTTCCTTCTCAGGAGTGGTGACTTTCAAGAAGGCAACTGACATCCAAGAAGCAGCTAAAGAGTTACCTTTGGACAAGATTTTGGTGGAAACGGATGCTCCCTACTTGGCTCCTGTTCCTAAACGTGGTCGTGAAAATAAAACAGCCTACACTCGCTATGTAGTGGACTTTATCGCTGACTTGCGTGGCATGACGGCAGAAGAGCTAGCGGCGGTAACAACTGCAAATGCGGAGCGAATTTTTGGATTGGATAGCAAATAATGAAAGAAAAAATTTCTCAAGTTATCGTGGTCGAAGGGCGCGATGATACGGCCAATCTCAAACGTTACTTCGATGTAGAGACCTATGAGACCCGAGGTTCTGCCATCAATGATCAGGATATAGAGCGGATTCAGCGCTTGCACCAACGTCATGGAGTCATTGTCTTTACAGACCCAGATTTTAATGGGGAGCGGATTCGGCGCATGATCATGACGGCCATTCCAACGGTTCAGCATGCCTTCCTCAAACGAGATGAAGCTGTTCCCAAGTCCAAAACCAAGGGGCGTTCTCTGGGAATTGAGCATGCCAGCTATGAAGATTTGAAAACGGCTCTAGCTCAGGTGACAGAACAATTTGAACATGAGAGTCAGTTTGACATCAGTCGTAGCGACTTGATTCGCCTTGGTTTTCTAGCAGGGTCAGACAGCCGTAAGCGCAGAGAATATCTAGGAGAGGCTCTCCGAATCGGCTATTCCAACGGCAAGCAACTCCTCAAACGCCTAGAGTTGTTTGGGGTCACCTTGGCGGAAGTGGAAGAAGCTATGAAATCTTATGAGTAGGAAAGATGTAGCCGTTACAATTTTTTAAGTTTCACAGTATTTTTCGAAGCAGGTAGAAGAGGAGGCGTCTAATGTTAATTGGTCAAAAAATTAAAGAGATTCGGATAGAAAAAGGAATTAGTCGTCCAGATTTTTGTGGAGATGAGCAAGAACTGACAGTTCGTCAACTGTCGCGAATTGAAAGTGGAGCTTCGCAACCAAGTTTGCCCAAGTTAGACTATATTGCTCGCCGGCTAGGAGTTCCAGCTTATAGCCTTATGCCGGATTTTTCAGCTCTTCCTCCTGCTTATTTAGAATTGAAATACCAAATTTTACGTGAACCAATCTATGGTAAAGAAGAGGAGTATGATAAGAAGGAAGCGTGTTTGGAAGAGATAGAGGATTTATTTTATGAGCAACTTCCTAATGAGGAAAAAATATGGTTTGAAGCTACTAGAGCAACGATAGATGTTATTCGAAGCGGACGACCAGAATATGGGGAAACCGTACTGGACGATTATTTTAAAACAATTTATGATAAGGAATTGTTTTTGATAAATGAATTAGAAGTTATCAACTTATATTTTGCTATAGTGCTTACAAAGATAAAACAAGGTCAAAATCAGATTGAAGAAATTAACAGAATTCATTCGTTTTTAGTTCGTTTGACAAATCATGTAGAATTAATTGCACCAGAATATCTGTTTGCTTTAAGTAACACTTTGTTTTCGGGTCTAGCCTGTTTGGATAATTTGTCGTCTTATGATTCACTCGGAGCTTATATCTTTAGCCTTAATCATATAATGGAAAAAACACAAGATTTTCAGAAGAAACCAATTATATTAATGTTGGAGTGGAAATTATCTCTAATAATAAACAATGATTATGTTTCTGCCGAACAGTTCTATCAGAAATCGAAGCTATTTGCTGATATAATAGAAAATTCTTATTTAGTTACTATGTTGGAGAAACAATGGCAAGAAGATTTAAAAAAATATTTATAAACATAGTGAATCAGTGACAAAAATGTCCTTGTTCTAGTATTGAAATAGTTCTAAAGTTCGTCTTTAGGACTGTTTTTTATATATAAGCTAAAAATGACACGAAATGGTTCTATTTTAAGGACATTGATGTCCTTTGAGTTTATTTAAGAATAATTTATAATTAATAAAAATGTGAAAGGAGATTACAGTATGAACTTTTTTAGTTTATTTTATTTAGTTACTTGGTGGTTTAAATAAAATTTAGTTATGTCTACTTAGTCTCAAAAAATTTATTCATAACATATAATAAATACAACTTGATAGACTAAATTAGAAAAATAAGGAGAGGATACCATGAGGTGTTGCTTTGAAAAGGTCTATGATCCAGGACTTAGTTTTACTTGAATAGAAAATGGACAATATATAATAAATATTTATGATAAAATAAAAAATAGAGGAGTATCAATATGAAACAAACAGTTAAAAAATTAGCCCTTGTAGCGAGCATTGCAGCAACATTAGGTGGAAGTGTAGCAGTAGTATCGGCCGCGGTTAAGTATCCAGATGGTGGTGTCTGGACGTATGGTTCAGGTGACGGAGGTGCTTACTCAAACTACTATCACTCTTCAGAATATCATAGCTCAACAGTTGTTAGTAGAAAAACTGGTTCATCTGATAAGGGATATGCTGGTGCTGGAGGGACTTCTCGTGCATGGATTCGTACTTCTTGGGGAGAGAAAGTTGCATTCTACTATAATGTTTAGAATGGTATAGCCCTATTGTTTAGCTTTACTTGGTCACCTTCTCACTAAGTGACCAAGTAACTTTTTGGAGGAAATGATGAAACGTTTATTTATTTTGATTTCAATGGTATTGGTATCGCTTTATATGGTGATAACTTCCGTTGACCATCGAGAAGAGATTTTATTTGGTAACTATCCTTCTGTTGATGTGACAGGAATGGTGATAAATCAACCAGTAGCTAGTCGCGAAGAGGTGACAGAGGCTTTGAGTCACTTGGCGGTAGAGCATAATAGTCTCATCGCCCGTCGGATTGTTGAGCCAAATGAAGCTGGAGAAACACGCTTTATCTATGCCACTTATGGTGAGGGAGAGCTTCCAGAAGGTCTGACCATTTCCTCCAAGGAGAGTTCAGAAACGAGTGATTTATTAGGGTCTTACTTGATTGTGTCAGGAAGTTTGGATGGAGTGAGTTTACAGACCACCTTGAAAGAACTTGGTTATCAAGGCTTTGTTTCGAATGGAGAAGATCCATTTTCGATAGTCTTATTATTGGCGGCCACCCCTATGGGGCTACTGAGTCTAGCTATTTTTCTGCTGACCTTTATGAGTCTGACCCTGATTTATCGGATCAAGTCCCTTCGTCAAGCAGGGATTCGCTTAATAGCTGGTGAGAGCTTGTTTGGGGTGGCTCTCAGACCAGTGTTAGAAGATGTGAGACAGCTTATCTGCTCAGTGCTGGTATCCAGTCTTTTGGGATTGGGGATTCTCTGGTATCAAGGTGCCTTGTTTATGGCAACGGTGCAATTGGTCATCATTGGTCTTTTGCTTTATGGATTGGCCTTGGTAGGAATTTCTACCTTATTAAGTGTCGTGTATCTACTTGGTTTACAAGAAAATAGTCTGGTGGATCTATTGAAAGGGAAACTCCCTCTCAAACGTATAATGACATTGATGATGGTGGGGCAACTCTTGGCCGTGCTGGTGGTCGGCTCGAGTGCGACTGCTCTCCTACCTCACTACCGTGAAATGCAGGAGATGGAGAGAGCTAGCGATAAATGGAGCCAGTCCTCAGACCGTTACCGTCTATCCTTTGGTTGGTCTAGTGCATTTGCCGATGAAGAAGGAATGCGTAAGGATAATCGTGAGTGGCAGACATTTACTGAAGAACGGTTAGCCAATACAGACTCTTTTTATATTATGAGCAATGTTGAGAATTTCTCAGATGGAGCAGAAGTGGACCTAGATGGCAATCGTCTCAATGACTACACACCGTCAGGGAATGTTATCTATGTCTCACCGCGCTATCTGATAGAAGAAAAGATTACCGTTTCTTCAGAGTTTATGGATAAGATGCAAAACTTGTCTGAGGGAGAGTTTGGGCTGATCTTGCCTGAGAGCTTGCGAGAGCAGTCTGCCTACTACCAAGGATTGTTTACAGATTACCTGCAAAACTTTTCATCTGAAAGTGTAGAAGTGACGAGTCAGAAACACTACCTCCCACAGGTAAGGCTAGCTTTTACAGAAACAGGACAGGAACGCTTCCTCTATAACGATGGGTACAAGACGACACGCCAGTACCTAAAAGATCCGATTATTGTAGTTTTAACGCCGCAAGCGACTGGAACAAGACCTGTTGCAGGGATGTTATGGGGAACTACGGCTAATAGTGCCTTGAAACTAGATCGATATGGAGATAGTATCACAGCTCTAAAAGAGCAAGGTCTGTATCACAAGGTCTCTTATTTGGTAAAAAGCCAGCTGTTTTTTGCCAAGGTACTAAATGACAAACGGATGGAGTTCTACTCTCTCCTTATTGGGACTATTTTGACCCTGTCTACGGCTATCTTGTTATTTGATTCCATGAATTTTCTCTATTTTGAGCAGTTTAGACGGGAGATCATGATTAAACGTCTTTCTGGTATGACAATCTATGAGCTTCATGGCAAGTACTTACTGGCGCAAGGAGGAGTTCTCTTACTTGGGCTAATCCTATCTAGTGTTTTGACAGGGGATAGCTTGATTAGCGCTCTAGTTGTAGCTTTATTTACTCTTAACGCCCTCTTGATTTTAGTAAGGCAGGATAAAAAGGAAGAAGCTGGTAGCATGGCAGTATTGAAAGGAAAATAAGATGATTGATATTCAAGGATTGGAAAAGAAGTTTAATGACCGCGCGATTTTCTCTGGTTTAAATCTCAAGCTGGAGAAGGGCAAGGTTTATGCCTTAATCGGGAAGAGTGGAAGCGGAAAGACGACTTTGCTTAATATCTTAGGAAAGCTAGAAAAGATAGATGGTGGAAGGGTTCTCTATCAGGGGAAAGATTTAAAAACCATTCCCACTCGTGAGTATTTTCGAGACCAGATGGGCTATCTCTTTCAAAATTTTGGCCTTTTAGAAAACCAATCAATCAAAGAGAATTTGGATTTGGGCTTTGTTGGTCAGAAAATCTCAAAAGTAGAACGTTTGGAAAGGCAAGTGGAGGCTTTAGAAAAGGTTAATCTAGGGTATTTGGATCTAGAACAAAAAATTTATACTTTATCTGGGGGAGAGGCCCAACGAGTTGCCCTTGCGAAGACTATTTTGAAAAATCCACCCTTGATTTTGGCAGATGAACCAACAGCAGCTCTTGATCCTGAAAATTCAGAGGAGGTTATGAATCTCTTGGTGGGCTTGAAAGATGAAAATCGAATGATCATCATTGCGACCCATAATCCCCTAGTCTGGAATAAGGCCGATGAAATCATTGATATGAGGGAGCTTGCTCATGTGTGAAAAAATCCGTATTCGCAGGGTATCTGATTATCCTAGTGCCAGAGGTGGTTTAGAAGATATTCTCATCATGGAAAATATGACCAATCATCTCCTTTTGGTTCAAATCCGAGTGAATGGCTATTTGCTTGATTTTGCTAGCATTGAAGGGCAAAGGCAAAAGCATTATCGTTTGAAAAATTTACCTCAAACGGTTGAACTGACAGTGGATGATGTGGAGGAGGATGTAGATTTGACTCTACCCGAAAATCGAAGTTATCAGGAAGCTGATTTTTTCGAACGTATGTTTCGAGAGAACCGCTAAGTCCACCTTTAAAGATTTCCAAGACTATCTTTCTTCATGAGGAAAGATAGTTTTTTGGTATGATTTTCACCCCCAAAATACAAGGGGAATGTGTTACAATAGTAGTAACAGATAATAGAAAAGAGAATAGATGAGAATTGCAGATTATAGCGTGACCAAGGCAGTGCTGGAGCGTCACGGTTTTACCTTTAAAAAGTCCTTTGGGCAAAATTTCTTGACGGATACCAATATCCTACAAAAAATCGTGGATACGGCTGAGATTGATGACCAGGTCAATGTCATCGAAATCGGGCCAGGGATTGGTGCCTTGACGGAGTTTTTGGCTGAGCGTGCAGCTCAAGTCATGGCATTTGAGATCGACCACCGTTTGGTACCGATTTTGGCAGATACCTTGCGTGATTTTGACAATGTGACCGTAGTCAACGAGGACATTCTCAAAGTCGATTTGGCCCAACATATCCAGAATTTCAAAAATCCTGACCTGCCAATCAAGGTAGTGGCTAATTTGCCTTACTACATCACGACGCCTATTCTCATGCACTTAATCGAGAGTGGGATTCCTTTTAGTGAGTTTGTTGTTATGATGCAGAAAGAAGTGGCGGACCGCATTTCAGCCCAGCCGAATACCAAGGCTTACGGTAGCTTGTCGATTGCGGTGCAGTATTACATGACTGCCAAGGTTGCTTTCATCGTGCCTCGTACGGTCTTTGTGCCAGCGCCAAACGTGGACTCTGCTATTTTGAAAATGGTGCGTCGTCCAGAACCAGCCGTAGCAGTGGAAGACGAGAACTTCTTCTTTAAGGTTTCCAAGGCTAGTTTTACCCATCGCCGCAAGACCTTGTGGAACAACTTGACAGGTTACTTTGGCAAGACTGAGGAAGTTAAGGATAAATTGACCAAGGCTTTGGACCAAGCAGGCTTGTCACCAAGTGTGCGTGGGGAAGCTCTCAGCTTGGAAGAGTTTGCCAGCCTAGCAGATGCACTTAAAGGGCAAGGACTCTAAGATGCAGGGACAAATCATTAAAGCCTTGGC
>CAUQTL010000053.1:0-9515 GCA_963521035.1 uncultured Streptococcus sp. | reverse complement strand
TTTGATAGGCATAATCATTAGCCACCTTCATGGCATATTTCTCATTGATATTTGCCGAATCCACCTTATTAAATGTCAATAAGAGAATAATATTGATGACTTCATCCAGCAAGCCCAAGCCAGCCATCTGTTGCAAGAGTTCTCTTTCTGTTTGGGTAATGGTTCCCTTGCGTGTTTGCTTGATTTCTGCCAAGAACTGCAGGGCAGTCTTACTTTTGGCTTCTTTGATAATGGTCGTTTCCTTAGGACTAAAGTCAGAGGAAACAGGTTTTTGAGCAATTTTTTCCCGCATGCGTTTGGTTGAAATGACCTGGGAAACAGCTGTTGACTTGGCCAACTGATAGGTCTCAAACCAAGTCCATTTCTTCTCCTCAGCAATGGCAAACAGGTTCAATACATCTGACTGCTCATCCGCAAAACGAAGCCCATCTCGAGCCATGAGCTGACGAAAATGGTCCAAGTCAAAATCATTGGCCACTTTCTTCTTGAGACCAAGGTCTTCTTGACTGCCTAGTTCTGCCAAGTCTGGAAAGACTTGATTGAGGGAGACAGGTATTTCTTCTCCCTCAGCACTCTCAACTTTCAAATCCTCTACAGCTGCATCGCCAATCTTTTTCTCCAAAAGTCTGCGATAAACAGGATGTCCCAAAAAGTCCTGACTCGAGAGAGGAGCATGGATAGCTAGCTGATAAATGTCCCCCTTTTGATAGAGGGTCAAAAGATTAAAAGCAGATAGGATTTTCAAAGATTTTAAAAGTCTGTCCATCCCAAAGTTGAGATGGTTAAGAATGCTTGAAAAGAGGTATTCCTTTCTGCCATTATCCCAAAAACTAATCGTATAAAGATAAAGGCTCAGTGCCTCCTGACCGATAATCGGGAGGTAGCACTGTACCAGAGATGAGGTATCTTGCGACACCCGATTATTCTTTAGATAAGAAAAACGGTCAATTGGCTTCATTTATCTTTCCTTTTTCTTTTTAGAGGACTGGGTGATTTGTTGGAGCAGGCTCTCTAGCTCACTGACATCCTTAAAACTACGATAGACACTGGCAAAACGTACATAGGTAATCTCGTCCAGTTCAGCCAACTCCTCCATGACGAGTGAACCAATGTCCTCACTTTGAATTTCATTTTCATTTCGACCACGGAGTTTCTGTTCGATACGATTGACTACCATGTTGATTTCATCACTTGACACAGGACGTTTCTGGGCTGAGCGGATAATCCCATTAAAGATTTTATCTCTGGAGAATTGTTCCCGTGTGCCATCTTTTTTAACAACCACTAAGGTTCTTTCTTCTACTCGTTCGTAGGTTGTAAAACGGTGTTGGCATTCGTCGCACTCACGTCTTCTACGAATGGTGTTCCCTTCTTCTGCTTGGCGACTATCGATAACACTTGACTTGGTAGCCCCACATTTTGGACAACGCATCCTTTCCCTCCTTATCGTTTTCTTTTAATTATACCATTTTTTAAGCGATTCCCAAAACAATTCTTCTTTTTGCTTGACAAGTTTTTTGTTTTGTTGTATTATTTAATTAAGACAAAAGGATAGGAGAAAGGAGACCAAGATGTCCTGGACATTTGACAACAAAAAACCCATCTATTTACAGATTATGGAGAAAATCAAGCTTCAGATTGTTTCCCATGCACTGGAACCCAATCAACAACTTCCAACCGTGAGGGAGCTGGCTAGCGAGGCTGGTGTCAATCCCAACACCATCCAAAGAGCCCTGTCAGACCTTGAACGAGAAGGATTTGTCTACAGCAAGCGAACAACTGGACGATTTGTAACAGAGGATAAGGAGCTAATCGCCCAATCACGCAAACAATTATCGGAAGAAGAATTGGAACACTTCGTTTCCTCCATGACCCATTTTGGCTATGAAAAAGAAGAACTACCAGGCGTAGTCGGCGATTATATTAAAGGAGTTTAAGCCTATGTCATTACTAGCATTTGAAAATGTATCCAAATCTTATGGAGCAACCCCAGCCCTTGAAAATGTTTCCCTTGACATCCCAGCTGGAAAAATTGTTGGTCTCCTTGGACCAAACGGCTCAGGGAAAACAACCCTGATTAAACTAATCAATGGCCTCTTACAACCAGATCAAGGACGTGTCCTTATCAACGATATGGACCCAAGCCCAGCAACCAAAGCCATCGTAGCTTATTTACCTGATACGACCTATCTCAATGAGCAAATGAAGGTCAAAGAAGCCCTAACCTACTTTAAGACCTTCTATAAAGATTTCAATCTGGAACGTGCCCATCATCTACTTGCAGATCTTGGCATTGATGAAAATAGCCGTCTCAAGAAATTATCAAAAGGAAATAAGGAAAAGGTCCAACTGATTTTGGTTATGAGCCGTGATGCCCGTCTCTACGTTTTGGACGAACCCATTGGTGGGGTAGACCCTGCTGCTCGTGATTATATCCTCAATACCATTATCAACAACTACTCCCCAACTTCTACCGTTTTGATTTCTACCCACTTGATTTCTGATATCGAGCCAATCTTGGATGAAATTGTCTTCCTGAAGGACGGAAAAGTCGTCCGTCAAGGGAACGTAGATGATATTCGCTATGAGTCTGGTGAATCCATCGACCAGCTCTTCCGTCAGGAATTTAAGGCCTAAGCAAAGGAGATTATTATGTTTTGGAATTTAGTTCGCTACGAATTTAAAAATGTTAACAAGTGGTATTTAGCTCTCTACGCATCCGTGCTCATCCTTTCCGTCCCCCTGGGAATGCAAGGACACTACTATAATTATATATCTTTCAAAGATAGCCAACCTTTCCTATTTATCTTTCTGGCTCTCGTCTTTGGCGGCTTGATAATTACACTTTGGATTTCAACCATTTTCTTGATTATCAAACGCTTCAAAGGTAGTGTCTATGACCGCCAAGGCTATCTGACTTTGACCTTGCCAGTTTCTGAGCACTATATCATCACAGCTAAATTAGTCGGAGCCTTCATCTGGTCTATACTTAGCTCGGCTGTACTGGCTCTAAGTGCTTTTCTTATTGTGACTATAACGGTTCCAGATTGGATGTCACATTATGACTGGTTCCCACTTGTAGGAACATACCTCCCTAAACTCTCTCTTGTGGGGTTATCCTTCCTACTAAATACTATTTCTGGAATCCTCTGCATTTACTTAGCCATTTCCATTGGACAACTGTTCAATGAATACCGTACCGCACTTGCTGTTGCAGCCTACATTGGTATCCAAATCGTCATAGGATTTATTGGAGTTTTCTTCAATACCAGTACTAACTTCTATGTCAATTCACTTGCAGGACTTAATGATAATTTCTATATGGGAGCAAGTACATCCATTATCGAGGAACTCATTTTCATAGCTATCTACTACCTCGGAACCTACTATATTTTAAGAAATAAGGTTAATTTGCAATAGTTTTAAAGTCTAGCGACAATAACTCGCTAGGCTTTTTTCGTACTCAGGATTTACATTTTTATATGAAGTATTTGAGATAAAGGAGTATAATAAATTAAAAACTGATCACATCTATATCGATAAGGAGGTCAAGTCTTTATGCTGAGAAGATTTGTTGCTAAGAAACACCTCGTACTTTACTTCTTTTCTATTGCCATTACTTGGCTGGAAGCGATTATCACGCCAGCCCTTGTTCAAAATATTGTTGCTAGTTTTACCAATCAAGAACTAGGCCTTCTTTGGAAAGTTTTGATTTTAGGAATCCTTGGTAATCTCATCCTCTTACTGGGTTTGGCTGGGAAACGCTATTACTATGCCCGTTTGATTACTGATTTCAAATATGGAATCAAGAGTGCTATTTTCAAGCGATTTTTAAACAGTTATGAGATCGATGAAAAGGATATTTTGTCCGACTTAGAAAACGACGTCAAGCAACTAGAAGAAAGCTATATTGAGCCAACGGTCATCATCATTTCTTCTCTTGGTTTCACCACTGTGTCTATTCTCTATGCCCTATGGACCAATTTTTACCTGGGCTTGATTTTCATTCTCTTCTACTCCTTTCCTGTACTCTGCAGTGCTATCGGATCAAAGCGCTTGGATTCACTTTCTGAAAAGCGGTCCACTGTTAACCAGAGCTACTTAGCAAGCTTGACAAATTTTATTGGTGGTAGCCAACAAATTCGCCATTATCAGGGGCAAGACTACTTTTTTGCTCGCTATCAAAAGCAATTACAAACCAGTCTAGATAGCGAAATTAACTATGAAAAACAACGCACTTTAAACAGTCTCTTGATCAATAGCATCGATGCCTTTTGTTCTGTCACACCAATCGTCATCGGTGGCTTTATGACCTACTATAATTATTTAGATGCTGCTAGTTTTGTGGCCATCTATCTGGTTTCCCATAATATTGGCTATCAGTTTCAAGAGTTAGCCTACTTTACCAACACCAGAAAAGCGACTCGAAGTCTGCTCAACAAATACCAAAAACTTTTGGGTCAACCTGACTCCATCTCTCCTAGAAGCATAGAAAATATTTTCCCCATCCAACTTGACAACATCTGCCTTGAAAAAGAGGGGAATATCCTCTTATCTCCGATTTCCATGCACATCAATCAAGGAGAAAAAATTGCCATTATAGGGGAAAGTGGCTCTGGTAAGACAACCCTGCTCAATATCATTCATGGAGAAGAGACACCAACAAGTGGTCAGATTAGTTTTGCTGGTCAAAACCTGTCTCGTCAAGAAATCACGAGTGTTAGTTCCTATATTCTCCAAGATAGCCATTACTTTGATACGCTATCTCTGGAAGACAATATCCTTCTGGGACTGGATAAAAAACAAGAGACTTTAAATCATATCCTCAAAAAAACAGGATTAGAACATTTGAAAAATCGAACGCTCAGCAATGACAGTCTATCTGGTGGCGAGAAACAACGCCTAGAAATCGCTCGCGCCCTCTACCATGATAGTCAACTCATCTTAGCTGATGAGATTAAGGCCAATCTTGACTTGGAAAATAGCAGAAAGATCAGCGACTTGCTCTTCTCCCTACCTCAAACAGTTATTGAAGTCATTCACCACTACACGGAAGAAGACTTAAAACACTACGACCAAGTCATTCACTTAAGCAAAGAAAAATAATACTCTATAACATACGATTTTAAAAAGCAAGGAACTCAAATTCCTTGCTTTTTAACTCAATATCAAACTGGCTACAATAGGGCTGACAAATACGTAGAGAATACCAGTGACACCGATAGCCAAACCACCCATGGCTCCTGCTACAGAGCCGTATCGAAAGGCTGTGCCTGTTCCGACTGCGTGGCCTGTTCCTCCGAGGGAAAGCCCGACTGCTACTGGATCGTCAATTTTCAACCACTTCAAAAGGGTTGGGCCAATCACACTGGTTAAAATCCCAGTCGCCACTACGACAACCAAGGTCACAGTCGTCAAACCTTGCAATTTTTCTGTGATCCCCACTGCCATGGCGGTTGTCACTGACTTAGGAAAGAGAGAAATGGCTAGGAAAAAGTCCATCCCAAAGATTTTGGCCACAAGGGCTGTGAAAGAGGTGTTAACCACTACCGCTAGCAGACTACCAAAGAGAATACTCCGAGCATGGTGCTTCATCAAGTGAAAACTCTTATAAAGCGGAATCCCTAGAGCCACGGTCGATGGGACAATCAAATTATTCAGATAAACCCCACCTTGGTAGTAATCTTGGTAAGAAATCCCCGTCGCCTTTAGAAAAATAATAATGAAAACAGCTGACAAAAGCAAGGGTGTTGTCAATGGATGGGGAAAACGTCTGTAAATCAGCATTCCCACTAGGTAAGCTAGGATAGACAGGGCAAGCCCAAACAGGGGATTGGAAACAAATTCGCTCATTTGGCATCTCCTTTCTCATAATCTCCCTCAAACCGTCTCTTGATGAACTGAACCACCAAGGCTATGAGGATAATGTTGATAACAGCCGCAAAAAAGACAATCAAAACAATAGGCAAGAGATAGGGAGCAATCACATCAAACTTTTCCATAATTCCCACTGCTGGCGGCAAAAAGAGAATGGTCATATTGGCCAGCAAGAAATTCCCGACCATGTTGACATGCCTGGTTCTCAGCCACTTAAATTGTAGGGCTAGAAAGAGAATAATCAAACCGATAATACTGCCTGGGATAGGCAGATGAAAGAAACTAGAGATCCCCTCTCCGATTAGAGAAATCACAAAAAGAATCATTAATTGAACATATAATTTCATCCTAAACTCCACGAAATAGACTTCTTGCATACCAGTTTACTCTTTTTTCAGAAAATTTCAAGGAAATGCACAAGAGTTGATGAAAGTTTGAGAAGAAAGGGGATACAGGCAATTAAAGACTAGTGAAAACAGGCATGATTTAGGATAAAAGATTTCAGCGTCCTTCTTGCCAGCCCTCTTGAAAAGTAGTATAATTATTGCATGCGCAATCATCTTGTGATACAGTGATTGTCCGTTAATGGACTTTCTTCTATTTATGACTCTAAAAAGAAAGGAGATACTATGACCTATTTGGAAAAATGGTTTGATTTCAATCGACGTCAGAAAGAAATTGAAGGTCTCTTGGAAGAGACCATTGCCCAGCAGAGCGAGCAAAGTCTGACCTTAAAAGAGTTTTACCTGCTCTACTATCTGGACTTAGCTCAAGAAAAATCTCTACGACAGATTGATTTGCCTGATAAACTTCATCTGAGCCCGAGCGCTGTTTCTCGGATGGTAGCTCGCTTGGAAGCTAAAAATTGCGGTCTACTCAGTCGCATGTGTTGTGATCAAGATAGACGCTCTAGCTTTATCTGCCTGACAAGTGATGGGCAAAAAACACTGGCCTCGCTACAAAAGGCTGTCGAAGAAAGCTTGGAAACTGGTTTGGATTTCTTGATTTAAGATGATTTTTTAAAAAAAGTTGCGTGCGCAATCATTTTTCTTGACATTCTCTTTTACAAGGAGTAAAATAAAGTCATCATTAAACAAAGGAGTTTTTAAAATGATTGAAATTACCTATCTAGATGCCAGCAAGAACGAAAGAACTGTGACTTTCGAGTCTTATGAAGATTTTGATCGTTCACAACAAGCTTGCCTTATCGGCGTCGCAGACTACTACCCTGTTCAAAAACTGACTTACAACGGTCATGATTTGGACTACCATGGGACTTATGGAGATGTCTTCTTCTATCTCATGAAACAAGATTTAAGCCAATATAACTAAAAAAGGAGAAATACAATGGCAAAAGCAATTACAGATGCAACATTCGAACAAGAAACAAAAGACGGTTTGGTCTTGGTAGACTTCTGGGCAACTTGGTGTGGTCCATGTCGTATGCAAGGTCCAATCTTGGACAAATTGTCTGAAGAACTTTCAGAAGATGTCTTGAAAATCGTTAAAATGGACGTTGATGAAAATCCAAATACAGCTCGTGCTTTTGGAATCATGTCTATCCCAACTCTTCTCTTCAAAAAAGACGGCCAAGTTGTGAAACAAGTTGCTGGTGTTCACACAGCAGAACAAATCAAGGCTATCGTTGCTGAATTGAGCTAATCATACTAGAGACCAAGTACTTGCTTTGGTCTCTTTTTTCTTGTCCTTTGCCATTTTTCAAAAAATATGCTAGACTGTAGGTATAATATTACGATGTTTGGGACATGCCATCGCTAAAAAAAACCTCTACTTGGTATTTTTTAGCTCCCTCATGGGAGCTTTTTGCGTGCTCTGAACATTTCCCATTTTGGAAGGAGTACTATGAAACGTCAATCAGCCTTGGTCGTCTTTAGTGGCGGTCAAGATTCTACAACCTGCCTCTTTTGGGCTAAAGAACACTATGAAACGGTCGAAGCAGTTACCTTTGCCTACGGCCAACGTCATCATCTCGAAATTCAAGTTGCTAGAGAAATCGCCAAGGAACAGGGGATTCGTCATCACATCCTAGATATGTCTCTGCTGGGGCAAATCACTGAAAATGCCCTGACCTCTGATATGGAGATTGAGCAAAAAGAGGGAGAGGTTCCCAATACCTTCGTTGACGGTCGCAACCACCTCTTTCTATCCTTTGCGGCAGTCCTTGCTAAGCAACGAGGTATTAAAGATATCGTGACAGGTGTCTGCGAGACAGACTTCTCAGGCTACCCCGATTGTCGGGATGTCTTCGTCAAATCTCTTAATGTTACCCTCAACCTTGCTATGGATTACGACTTTGTTATCCAAACACCTCTCATGTGGCTAGACAAGGCTGAAACTTGGGAATTAGCCGACCAACTCGGTGCCTTTGACTATGTTCGTGAAAAGACCTTAACCTGCTACAACGGGATTATCGGAAGTGGCTGTGGAGATTGTCCCGCCTGCCACCTACGTCAGCATGGTCTAGATGTTTATCTCTCACAGAAAGGAGAGGACTAATGTTTTTTGCACCCAAAGAAATCAAACAGGAAACTGGGGAGTCGCTTGTCTACAATCCTCACAGAACCTTGGTATCAAAAGAATTTACCTTTGATGCTGCCCACCACCTCTTTCACTATGAGGGAAAATGCAAGTCCCTGCACGGCCACACTTATCATCTGCAGATTGCTGTCAGTGGATTTTTAGATGAGCGTGGCATGACCTACGATTTTGGAGACATCAAAGCAATCTACAAGAACTACTTAGAGCCCCATTTGGATCATCGCTATCTAAACGAAACTCTTCCCTATATGAACACGACTGCTGAAAATATGGTTTACTGGATTTTCCAAACCATGAATCAAGAGTTGCCCGACGAACGCGGTCTCCGTTTGGAATACGTTCGCCTCTATGAAACTCCGACTGCTTTTGCGGAGTTTAGACGGGAGTGGTTAGATGACTAGGGAGCGTGTCCTCAAACTACCAGTTCTGGAAATTTTTGGCCCAACCTTTCAAGGTGAAGGCCGTGCAATCGGGCAGAAAACCATGTTTGTCCGCACTGCTGGTTGTGACTACCACTGCGACTGGTGCGACTCTGCCTTTACTTGGGATGGTTCTGAAAAACCAACTCGTATGACAGCTGACGAGGTCATTGCTACCTTGGATAAACTAGGAAGCTACGACTACGTCACCCTATCTGGGGGAAATCCTGCTATCCTAGCAGCCAACATGGCTGAACTCGTCACCAAGCTCAAGGAACGCGGTGTCACTCTAGCTGTTGAGACCCAAGGCTCCCGCTGGCAAAATTGGTTAAAAGATATCGACCAAGTCACTCTGAGTCCCAAACCTCCCTCATCCAAGATGGAAGTCAACTTCGAGACCTTGGACTTTATCGTTTCCCAATTAGATCCAGATAAGGTTACCTTTAAAATCCCTGTCTTTGATGATGCAGATTTGACCTTTGCCAAAGGAATTCAAGAACGCTACCAACCAGATGTTCTCTTCTTATCGGCAGGAAATCCTGAGCCCAAGGCTACAGGCAATATTGTCCAAGAGCAACTGGACCGCCTCAAAGAACTCTGGGAACGCATCGCTGCTGACGATAGCTGGGGCAATGTCCGCGTCCTTCCTCAACTCCATAC
>CAUQTL010000052.1:0-9628 GCA_963521035.1 uncultured Streptococcus sp. | reverse complement strand
CTTCCTTTCTAGTCATATAGCATTCTACCATTATACTGGTTTTCAAGGGAAAATTCAAATAAGTCAGTTTTTACTCTTTGAAAACTTTTCTAAATTTGGTATAATAGAACTACTCAAGGGAGTAGCTGGCAGAAACCTGTGATAGTGTCGTCATTCCGAATTTTATACTGAAAAGTATGCTTTCCGGCACTATCTTAAACAGCGAGACTTGTTATGATTAACAGGTCTCTTTTTGTTTGTCGTAAAAAGATGCGATGAGGGAAAAGAGAGTCTGTTTTGCACACAATGTCAAGGAGGAGACACATGTCAAAAGAACAAAAACGCCAAGCGTTTTACACTCAGAGTCCTGAAGAGGTCTTGAAGGCTGTGGATGCGACCGAGCAAGGTTTGTCATCAAGTGAGGCTGAAAAGCGCCTTGCAGAATTTGGCCACAATGAACTCGAAGAAGGCGAGAAACGATCAATCCTGGTCAAATTTATCGAGCAATTTAAGGATTTGATGATTATCATCCTAGTTGCGGCAGCTATTTTGTCAGTCGTGACTTCTGGTGGGGAAGATATCGCAGATGCTATCATCATCCTAGCCGTGGTTATCATCAACGCTGCCTTTGGTGTTTACCAAGAAGGGAAAGCAGAAGAAGCGATCGAAGCTCTCAAATCCATGTCTAGTCCAGCTGCCCGCGTTCTGCGTGATGGACACATGGCAGAGATTGACTCTAAAGAATTGGTACCAGGTGATATCGTTGCCCTCGAAGCTGGTGATGTAGTACCTGCAGACCTACGTTTGCTTGAAGCCAACTCTCTTAAAATCGAAGAAGCAGCTCTTACAGGTGAGTCTGTGCCAGTCGAAAAAGACCTGACAGTTGAACTTGCTGCAGATGCTGGTATTGGTGACCGTGTCAACATGGCCTTCCAAAACTCAAACGTGACCTATGGTCGTGGGATGGGTGTTGTTG
The DNA here is from genome assembly GCA_963521035.1 of uncultured Streptococcus sp. Taxonomy (GTDB): domain Bacteria; phylum Bacillota; class Bacilli; order Lactobacillales; family Streptococcaceae; genus Streptococcus. Next base: position 8,673 of record CAUQTL010000052.1, on the reverse strand, counting down.
TCAATACAGGTATGTACACGGAGGTTGGTCACATTGCTGGCATGCTCCAAGATGCGGATGAGACGGATACACCACTTAAACAAAACTTGAACAACCTTTCTAAGGTCTTGACCTATGCTATCTTGGTCATTGCCCTTGTTACTTTTGTAGTTGGAGTCTTCATTCAAGGGAAAAATCCACTTGGTGAGTTGATGACCTCTGTTGCCCTTGCTGTTGCAGCCATTCCAGAAGGGCTCCCAGCTATCGTAACTATCGTTCTTGCCCTTGGTACTCAAGTTTTGGCCAAACGAAACTCTATCGTTCGTAAGTTGCCAGCAGTAGAAACACTTGGTTCAACAGAAATCATTGCTTCTGATAAGACTGGTACGCTGACCATGAACAAGATGACAGTCGAAAAAGTCTTCTACGATGCAGTCCTACATGACTCAGCTGATGACATTGAACTAGGGCTTGAAATGCCCCTTCTTCGTTCAGTTGTTTTGGCAAATGATACCAAAATAGATGTGGAAGGCAACCTGATTGGTGACCCAACCGAAACAGCCTTTATCCAATATGCCTTGGACAAGGGCTACGATGTCAAAGGATTTTTAGACAAATATCCTCGTGTGGCTGAATTGCCATTTGATTCTGAACGTAAGCTCATGTCAACAGTTCATCCACTTGCAGATGGACGCTTCCTCGTAGCTGTTAAAGGTGCGCCAGACCAACTCTTGAAACGTTGTGTTCTTCGTGATAAGGCTGGGGATATTGCTCCGATTGACGAGAAGGTTACAAACCTCATTCACACAAACAACTCTGAAATGGCTCACCAAGCCTTGCGTGTTCTTGCAGGTGCTTATAAGATTATTGACAGCATTCCAGAAAACCTCACTTCTGAAGAGCTTGAAAATGATTTAATCTTTACTGGTTTGATTGGGATGATTGACCCTGAACGTCCGGAAGCTGCTGAGGCTGTTCGTGTGGCTAAGGAAGCTGGAATCCGTCCAATCATGATTACGGGTGATCACCAAGACACTGCAGAAGCTATTGCTAAACGTTTGGGAATCATTGACGCAAACGATACCGAAGGCCACGTTTTAACTGGTGCTGAGCTCAATGAACTGTCAGATGAAGACTTTGAAAAAGTAGTTGGTCAATACTCTGTTTATGCCCGTGTGTCTCCAGAACACAAGGTTCGTATCGTCAAGGCTTGGCAAAAACAAGGTAAGGTCGTTGCCATGACAGGTGATGGTGTCAATGATGCGCCAGCTCTGAAAACAGCCGATATCGGTATCGGTATGGGAATCACTGGTACAGAGGTTTCTAAGGGGGCTTCTGACATGATTCTTGCAGATGATAACTTTGCGACTATCATTGTTGCGGTTGAAGAAGGACGTAAGGTCTTCTCAAACATTCAAAAGACTATCCAGTATTTGCTTTCTGCCAATACTGCTGAAGTATTAACCATCTTCCTATCAACCTTGTTTGGTTGGGATGTCTTGCAACCAGTTCATCTTTTGTGGATCAACTTGGTAACAGATACTTTCCCAGCTATCGCTCTTGGTGTTGAACCTGCTGAGCCAGGTGTCATGAACCATAAACCACGTGGACGCAAGGCAAGCTTCTTCTCAGGTGGTGTTTTGAGTTCTATCATCTATCAAGGTGTACTCCAAGCAGCTATTGTTATGAGTGTTTATGGACTTGCGATTGCTTACCCAGTTCATGTGGGTGACAATCATGCCATTCATGCAGATGCCCTAACTATGGCCTTTGCAACCCTTGGTTTGATTCAGCTCTTCCATGCCTACAATGTCAAGTCTGTTTACCAATCCATCTTGACAGTTGGCCCATTCAAGTCTAAGACCTTCAACTGGTCTATCTTGGTATCCTTCATCCTTCTTATGGCAACAATCGTCGTAGAACCACTTGAAGAAATCTTCCACGTAACCAAACTAGACTTATCACAATGGGGAATCGTTATGGCTGGAAGCTTTTCAATGATTATTATTGTCGAAATTGTCAAGTTTATCCAACGTAAACTCGGCTTTGACAAGAATGCGATTTAAAAAGAAAAAGTCATCTTCGGATGGCTTTTTGCTACAGTTGAGGGAAAGGGCTTGCAGTTGTCAGCTTTTATGCTATAATTGCTATAATATAGTAAAAAGTAAGAGGAGTGTGAGGAAGTGGAAAAGAAAATTGTGAAGGATATTTTGTTTTTATCTCAGGTATCTCAGCCGGCAAGTCAGGATGATCTGTATCTTGCCAGAGATTTGCAGGATACTCTTTTAGCAAATCGTGAGACCTGTGTTGGTCTGGCTGCCAATATGATTGGGGTGCAGAAGCGCGTGATTATTTTTAATCTTGGCTTGGTTCCTGTGGTCATGTTTAACCCAGTGCTCCTGTCCTCTGAAGGACCTTATGAGACGGAAGAAGGATGTTTGTCTTTGGTAGGTGTGAGACCAACTAAGCGTTATGAAACTATAAAGGTTGCCTATCGTGACAGCAAGTGGCAGGAACAGACCATTACTTTGACAGGTTTCCCAGCCCAGATTTGCCAGCATGAACTGGATCACTTGGAAGGACGAATCATTTAGGAGGAAAGCAAATGAAACGAATAGTCTTCGAACTTATTTTTATCGCAACGACCTGGTATATCTTTTTACCGCCTCTTAACCTGACCAGCTGGGAATTTCTCTTTTTCCTCTGTGGACATTTGCTGGTTGTAGCAGTCTTATTTGGCTTTGGCAAGGGAATCAATCTGGTTAAAACGGTTCATGTGCGCCACGGCAAGGCAGAAGCTGCCTTAAATCTAGAGGGTTTCAAAATCAATCGGTTAGGGAAAATCCTTTTAGCTTCTATTGGAGGAATTCTTCTCTTGGCAGCTTTGGTTTCCTTGGTGACTTCCAGCATTTTTCAGGCTAAGAATTATGCCAATGTAGTCACGGTTACTGAAAAAGACTTTAGTGAATTTCCTAAGACTGATACCAGTAAGGTTCCTATTTTAGATAGAAGTACTGCTGAAAAAATTGGAGACCGCTACTTGGGTTCCCTAACAGATAAGGTGTCGCAGTACGTAGCGGCAGATACCTATACTCAACTAACGATTGATGGGAAACCTTATCGAGTTACGCCACTAGAATATGCAGACCCTATCAAGTGGTTTAATAATCAGGCCAAGGGAATCGGCGAGTATATCAAGGTGGACATGGTAACTGGAAATGCGAATTTGGTGGACTTGAAGACACCAATCAAATATTCAGACTCGGAGTATTTTAACCGCGATGTCAAGCGTCACTTGCGCTTGAAGTACCCAACCAAGATCTTCAAAACTCCATCTTTTGAGGTGGACGATGAGGGCAATCCTTTCTATGTGGCAACCGTTTACCAAAAGCAATTTGGTTTAGCGGTTCCTCGTCCTGTTTCAGTCATTATCTTGGATGCCACAAATGGAGAAACCAAGGAATACAGTTTGGCAGATGTTCCAGAATGGGTGGACAGGGTCTATCCAGCTGAGGAAACCATTGAGCAAATAAACTATAATGGCAAGTACAAGGATGGTTTTTGGAATGCATTGATTTCCAAGAAAAATGTCACCCAGACCACTAAAGGTTATAATTACTTGTCCATAGGAAATGATATCTACCTCTACACAGGGGTGACTTCAGCCAATGCAGATGAAAGTAATCTTGGTTTCATCCTAGAAAATATGCGAACAGGAGAAATCACTAAGTACAGCTTGGCTTCTGCGACAGAAGAATCAGCCCGTGAATCAGCCGAAGGTGCTGTTCAGGAGAAATCCTACAAGGCAACCTTCCCAATCCTCATCAACCTCAATGACAAGCCTCTCTACATCATGGGCTTGAAGGACAATGCGGGCTTGGTCAAAGAGTATGCCCTGGTAGACGCAGTCGAGTACCAAAACGTTATCGTAGCTACTACAGTGGAAGAACTGCTTAGCAAATATGCCAATAAAAACGACCTTGAAATTGACAATGCAACCACAGAAAGCATCAAGGGAGTAGTAGCAGACCTCAAATCAGCTGTTATCAAGGGCGATACCGTCTATTTCTTTAAAGTTGATGGCAAGATATACAAGGTCAAGGCCTCAGTATCAGATGACCTCCCTTACCTAGAAAATGGTAAAGCCTTTGAAGGTCAAGTAGGAAAAGACAATTATCTCAAGACATTTAAAGTACAGTAAGAGGAGAGGCTGGGCAAAACCTCAATTTCAGGAAAAATAAAGTAAATCTTTCCATCATAAAATGCATAGTATCAAGATTTCTCAATTCCTGATACTATGCATTTTTTAATTTTAATGCCTTTTTTCCCAAATCTCTTTTCAGATGAATTTCTTGGTAGTGGCAAAAAAATATGCTACACTATTAATATGAAAATTTTAATTCCAACAGCAAAAGAAATGAACACAGATTTGCCAAGTATTGAAGCCACTCCTTTAAAACCAGAAGGTCAGGCTGTGCTGGATGCCTTGGCTCTCTATTCTGCTAGTCAATTGGAGAGTTTTTACAAGGTATCAGCTGAGAAGGCGGCGGAAGAATTTCAAAATATCCAAGTTTTGAAAAGGCAGACTGCTCAACACTACCCAGCCTTGAAACTTTTTGATGGGCTGATGTACCGCCACATCAAGCGAGACAAACTGAACGATGCAGAACAGGCCTATCTTGAAAATCATGTCTTTATTACTTCGGCTTTGTACGGAGTCGTACCAGCCTTGTCACCCATAGCCCCTCACCGTTTGGACTTTTTGATGAAGTTAAAAGTCGCAGGTAAGACTTTGAAGAGCCATTGGAAGCAAACCTATGATGAAGCTATGAATGGTGAAGACCTAATTTTCTCTCTCTTGTCATCCGAGTTTGAGACTGTATTTTCTAAGGAAATCAGAGGAAAAATGGTGACCTTCAAATTCATGGAGGATAGAGGTGGTCAGCTGAAGATTCATTCAACTATTTCAAAGAAAGCGCGTGGTGCCTTCCTGACAGCCCTGATAGAAAATCGAGTGCAGACGGTGGAGGAAGCTCGTCGCTTAAGCTTTGCAGGGTTTACCTACAGAGAAGATTTGTCACAGCCACAGGAATTGGTTTTTGTTAAGGAAGTATAGAAATCAGATAAGAGAAAAAGTCAGCAGGACCCTGCTGACTTTTTAGTTTATAAAGTATTGGATATATGAATCTCATTTGATAAAGTGTTGAGGTGATTAACCAAATCCATGATTGACAGATGGTTTCGGCAAATAAACTTCTTAGTAATCCCTGGAATATAGAAATTAGACACGATGATATCGTAATCTGTCTGATTTAAAATCTCAGGACTTGTTTGTAATTCATCCCAAATATCGAAGGTAAAGCGGTTATTACAGTAATAGGAAAGCATATCAACAAAGGTAAGGGATATAGCATGGTCAAAGTTACTGATAATCAAAACCTTGATAGGTGGTCGATTTTCTAACAACTGAGTAGAGAGGTTTTCAGCATGGGTTAAGATGGTGTACATCAGGTGTTCCAACTGTTCAGGATGGTCATGCTGTCCAATTGCTTGACGGTATTGAGCCAGTTCTTGACGTGCACTTCCCATAAAGTCTGGGAAGTAAACTTCAAATTTTTTAATCGTCAATGCTTTTTGTTCAAATAGGATTGGGGTAGAAAAGATTTCCTGTCTTTCAAAGAAAGCAGTGTTGTGTAAATGCCAAATCAGCTCATCGTGGTTGGTAAAAGTAATCTTATATTGTTTTGATAGGCGTTCTAATATTTGACTCAGTAATTGGTAAGAGTATCTTGCTTCACTGTTTTCTTCTAAAGAGTTGAAGAATTCTTGAGGATTTAAGAAAAGATTGTTTTGAATAAAGGATATAAAAATTTGGGCGATGATATCTGGAGTGATTTCAAGTCCCAGTTTTTCAGAGAAATGGACAAGTAGCTCCTCAAAATTTGGAATATTCATCAAAAGAGGGTAGTATTCATCGAAGAAATGATTTGGTAAGTCGATAAAATGACCATTTTTGACGCGGTAAATACTGATAGCTATCATCAATTTGTACATTCTATAAATTGAAAATCGCATTGGATAATTCGTGATTTTATAGAAGAAATCAGCAAACTCTGTTAAATCCTCCTCAGGAAGGTCTGGAAAAGGCCAGTCTAGGAAATAATAGCGCTCAGAAAAGTATTGGGCAAAAAAATAACGAATATCCGTTTCATTACCAAGAATTGCAGTAGGGGTAAAAGATAATTCAATCTGAAATTGTGATGATAGAGTTTTTGTAATATTTCGGCCTAATCGATAGAGGTTGGCATTACTTGAGTGAAGATTTTCAACTGTTCGATAAATAGGTAGCCCCTCATTGAAGAACATATACTCTAGTAATTGAAAAGATTGGGAATGGGCTAGAAAATATTGATAAATATCTTCTACACTAGTGTTAACATCTAAATCAATCATAATTCCGTTAACGGAAGATTGGATGTCAATATTTGGGAAAGCTGTTCGTAATTCATTTAAATCATTTTTTAGGATTCGTTCTGTACATCCTAATTTTTCGGCAAGTGCATGTAACCTTATCCAATTACGATTCTGAATTAAGGTTTCCATTAAACGTAATTGTCTTTGGTCTTTTGTGGATAAAAGGTTGCGCATTTAGGTATTTCCTCCTAAATTATATTGTATCATAATTATGATTCTTTTGTACAAAAAAACAAGAATTAAAAATATGTACATTAAATTCAAAAAAAAAAAAAAAAAAAATATGGCTCCATGGTACAAAAATCAGATATATTAATTTCATAGATAATATTGATTAATGGCTCAAATAGTTGTAAAGTGTAAACTATAAATTACTATCTAGGAGTTTGAAATGAAACATTCACATAAGAAATCATTTGACTGGTATAGCATGCAACAACGATACTCTATTCGTAAGTATCACTTTGGTGCGGCTAGTGTCTTGCTCGGGACAGCCTTAGTCTTGGGAACTGCTGCCAATGCGCAATCAGTACAAGCAGAGGAACAACATCCTGAGGCAACTAATAGTGTCTCTGTTGATAAGGATAAGGTAGATGAAGCTACTAAACCAGCAGAAGTTTCTACACCTAAAAAAGAAACAACTTATGCAGCTCCAACTGTTGCTAACCCAGTAGAAACGACTCCAGCTAAAACTGAAGAAGCTACTAGACCAGCAGAAAAAGTTGAAGAAGCAAAAGACAAAAAAGAAGCAAGTCATCAAGATGCTGTTGACAAGTCAAAATTGTTAACAGCTCTTTCGCGTGCTAAAAAATTAGAAAGCAAGTTATATACAGAAGCAAGTGCTGCTAACTTGCAAGCAAGTATCCAAGCTGGTCAAGGTTTGCTTGGGAAAGCAGATGCGACTGAAGCTGAAGTATCAGCAGCAGAGTCATCTATTCAATCAGCTATTATCGGTCTAGAACTTCGTTCTAACTCTGATAAAGGAACAGTATCCGAAACTCCTGTAGCCAAGAAAGCTGATGAAGTTGAAGCAAAAGAAGAGGCTAAGCCAGCTGCAACAACTGATCGCTCAGCTGTTGATAGCGCTGTTTTGCCAACTAGCACAGCTGCCAAAGTAGAAACAACTTCAGCTCCAGCATCTACTAATGAAATCTTGAAACCAGGTTTGAGCCTTTCTGATGCTCGCCAAAATCCAGCTATTCGTAAGGAAGACTTGGATAAAGGGCATAGTGGCTTTAGAGCGGCTAGCAATCCAGCTAACCCAATTGTCTCAGGTTCTGGAAATACAGTTGCATTTTCAGATATCAGCCAAGGTGGTCGTAGTTATAGTTTCCGTGGCTACGGGAACTCACGTGGTGGTAATTCAATTCATTACGATGTAACAACAGTACGTCAAGGTAATAAATTGAATTTCACAATCGAATATTCTGGACCAGGTGAATTTGTTAATAATAACTTTATCTTGGATAAAGGGGATGGATTTGGAAATCCTTCCAATGCGACTATCACCACTCCGAGGTTAAGAGATCAATCAAAATCTATTAGCCAGGGTGCTAACTACGTATCTCACTCAGGATACAGTATGACCTCTGCTACTTCAACGAGTGAGAGACAAACTATCAGATTTAGTTTGCCAATCAATAATCCAAATGGTGACTTGTCTGTTCGTTTGAAACCTGTTACTTTTAACGTGGACCAAGGTGGTGGCGGTGCCGCTACTAGCAATGACCCATACAGTAACTCAAACTATTATTATAGAGCAAACCCACTATACTTGGATGCAAACCCTTATGGTGGTACTAATAATAAGACTGTTTCAGAAGACATTGACTTCCAAACTGTCTATCTTCCAACTAGTAAGTTACCAGAAGGTCAAACTAGATTAGTTCGAGAAGGTGAAAAAGGACAACGTCAAATTACCTATAAAGTTCATCGATTTGGTAACGAAACACTTTTAGGATTGCCAATTAGTAATTCTGTTACTAAAGAAGCTAAGCCACGTATTATGCAAATTGGTGTGGCTAAAGAGTTAATCGATACAGTAAAACCACGTGTTGATCAAAATAAAGTTGGTGATACAAATAACCTCACTTTCTATCTTGATAACGATGGAAATGGTGTTTATACTGAAGGCGTAGACGAACTTGTTCAAAAAATTGCTATTAAAGATGGAGCCAAGGGTGAAAAAGGGGACCGAGGCGAACGCGGTCTAACTGGAGC
>CAUQTL010000051.1:0-9767 GCA_963521035.1 uncultured Streptococcus sp. | reverse complement strand
TAAAAATCCGTTTGACTCGTATGGGTTCTAAGAAAAAACCTTTCTACCGTATCAACGTAGCAGACTCACGTTCACCACGTGACGGACGTTTCATCGAAACAGTTGGAACTTACAACCCACTTGTTGCTGAAAACCAAGTGACTTTGAAAGAAGACCGCGTTCTTGCATGGTTGGCTGATGGAGCTCAACCTTCAGATACAGTTCGCAACATCCTTTCAAAAGAAGGTGTATTGAAAAAATTCCACGATTCTAAATTCTCAAAATAAGTTTAAAGTAGGTTGACAGATGGATACGATTGAAAATCTCATTATTGCGATTGTGAAACCCTTGATTTCACAACCAGATGCCTTAACTATCAAGATTGAAGATACACCAGAGTTTTTGGAATATCATTTGGATCTTGATCAAAGTGATGTGGGTCGTGTAATCGGTCGTAAGGGTCGCACTATTTCTGCGATAAGAACGATTGTCTACTCTGTCCCAACTGAAGACAAAAAAGTAAGAATCGTTATTGACGAAAAATAAGAAGGGCGGGACAAATGTCTCGCTTTTTTTTGCAAGGAGCAGGATATGAAGGATTTAACGTTTAGACAATTACAAGACTACTTACTGGAACATTACAAGCAGTCTCGGACTGAAGAAGGTCTCTTTATGAAGTTAGTGGAGGAAGTCGGAGAAGTAGCTGAGGTTTTGAATGGTCGTTCTGGTAGAAAAGAGGGCGTTCAGGATTCTAACGAGGAACTAGCAAAAGAACTGGCTGATATCATTCACTACACCGTTGTAATTGCGGCCATCAACGACATAGATCTAACCAAGACCATTTTTGAAAAAGACAAAAAGGCGGCTATCAAATATCAGCATGGACGAGATTTGGAAGGATTTTTGAAGGGGAAGTAGAGCTATTGTCCTCTTCCTCCAACTTGAGAAAATCCTTGGAACGTGATAAAATAAAGGATAAGGATTTTTAATAATTCATTATATAGAACGAGTGGATTTCTTTATGAAGAGGTTTGAAGTATCTACAGAAATTGGTAGTCTCTCTGTTACTTATCAAAAACAAAAGAAAATGCTAGTTTGTTTAAGTGGTGCAGGTTTGCTACCAAGTTATGAAAATTTTTCACTTATACTTGAAAAACTTCCTCCTACAATTGGTTATTTGACAATTGATTTTCCGAACACAGGTAGGAGTCCGATTCATGACCAAGCTGGAAAAAATCTAGATAATCTTGCAGATGCGGTTTATAAAGTACTTGAAGAATTAGGAATTTCTGAATATATACTTTGTGTACATAGTTTGAGTGGAATTTTAGCTTGTAAATTGCTCAACAAACCAATTAAGTGTCAGGCTTTAGTAGCAATTGAACCGACAACTAAAAACGTTATGTTTGCTGATTTTTCAGAAAATCCTTATCCAGAAATGGAAGAGCAGATGAGGCTGATTGACGAGTATGGTCCTGAATTGTATTTTAAGAATCTAACTCAAGAGACATTTAGCTCTGAAATTAATAAAGAAATCTGGAAAATAATGCAAGAAAAAGGCTCAGAGTTGGAAAGTCAAGATTCAGGATTTCAGATATCTGGAGAGATTACTGAGGAAGATTTTGAGAATGTATCTATAAAAGCTTATATCCCTGTATTTATTTTCTGTCAGGCTTATAGAGAAAAAGAGTACAGAGAATCAGAATATTGGACTTCCAATACTAAACTAATTTTAGGAGGGAGTCACCATTATTTACAGTGGTCTGAATCCGAAAAAATTGCGGCTATTATTCGAGAATTGTCAGAATAAGATGGAAAGAAGGAGAGTACAGGAGACAAGATGAACTACTTTAATGTTGGGAAAATCGTCAATACGCAGGGGTTGCAGGGTGAGATGCGAGTCTTGTCTGTGACGGATTTTGCAGAAGAACGGTTTAAAAAAGGTACTGAGCTTGCCTTGTTTGATGAAAAAGATCAGTTTGTTCAAACAGTAACTATTGCTAGCCACCGTAAACAGAAGAACTTTGACATCATTAAATTCAAAGATATGTACCATATCAACGCTATCGAAAAGTACAAAGGATACAGTCTCAAGGTTGCTGAGGACGATTTGGACGATCTAGATGATGGTGAATTCTACTATCACGAGATTATCGGTTTGGAAGTCTACGAGGGTGATAACTTGGTCGGAACCATCAAGGAAATCCTACAACCAGGTGCTAACGATGTCTGGGTGGTCAAACGAAAAGGCAAGCGTGATTTGTTATTGCCTTATATCCCACCAGTGGTTCTCAATGTCGATATTCCAAATAACCGCGTCGATGTGGAAATCTTAGAAGGGTTAGACGATGAAAATTGATATTTTAACCCTCTTTCCAGAGATGTTCTCTCCACTGGAGCACTCAATTGTTGGAAAGGCTCGTGAAAAAGGGCTCTTGGATATTCAGTATCATAATTTTCGAGAATATGCTGAAAAGGCCCGCCATGTCGACGATGAGCCATACGGAGGCGGACAGGGGATGTTGCTCCGAGCCCAACCTATTTTCGATGCCTTTGATGCTATTGAAAAGAAAAATCCGCGCGTGATTCTCCTTGATCCTGCAGGGAAGAAATTTGATCAGACTTATGCTGAGGATTTGGCTCAAGAGGAAGAACTAATCTTTATCTGCGGGCACTACGAGGGTTATGATGAGCGCATTAAGACCTTGGTGACAGATGAGATTTCTCTAGGCGACTATGTCTTGACTGGAGGAGAATTGGCGGCCATGACCATGATTGATGCTACAGTTCGCCTGATTCCAGAAGTGATTGGCAAGGAATCTAGCCACCAAGATGATAGTTTTTCTTCTGGTCTTCTTGAATATCCTCAGTATACACGTCCTTATGATTATCGAGGTATGGTCGTACCAGATGTTCTGATGAGCGGGCACCATGAAAAGATTCGTCAGTGGCGACTGTATGAGAGTTTAAAGAAAACCTACGAGCGCAGACCGGATTTATTAGAAAATTATCAACTGACAGCAGAAGAAGAAAAAATGCTGGCAGAAATTAAAGAAAACAAAGAATAAAGGAGAAATCTATGCAAGTAATCAAACGTGATGGAGAAATTGCTGAATTTAATCCAGATAAGATTTATCAAGCTATCTTAAAGGCAGCCCAGACTGTCTATGTATTGACAGATGATTTGCGTCAAAACCTTGCACAAGTCACTAAGAAAGTGGTTTTGGATTTGGAAGAAGCCAAGGTGGAACGTGCTACCATCAGCATGATTCAGTCTATGGTTGAACATCGTTTACTGGGTGCAGGTTACATTACCATAGCAGAACACTACATTTCCTATCGTCTACAACGTGACTTGGAAAGAAGTGGTTATGGAGATCATATCGCAGTTCATTTACATTTTGAACAAATTCGCTAAGAAAAAAGAGTGGGATGAAGCAACTACATCTCACTCTTTCTTAAATCTATTTTTTTGGGCTGTTTGGACAGTTGAAGGGACAAATCGCAGGCGTTGAATATCGCTTATGCGGATAATACGGGTCACATTTTTGGCAAAATTTTTCACGATAATTTGCTGGCGTTGCTGATCGTATTTGATGATGTCACCTGTAAAACTTGTCTCTGACAAGATCAGGTGAACAGCAGTTTGTTTCTGGATAGCCTCTTCAATAGTGGCTGTAAGGGAGTTGCTTTCAGTCTGGTCTGGTTCTTCATGTCCATTTAAAAAGTCATGTATTTTATCTAGAACTTGCTGGAATTTATGTCTCATAGTGGCCTCCCTTCTTTTATATCAATATTATATAAAATTTTCCTAAAATCTACAAGATTTTACGAATAATCAAATGAAAGCTAAAAAAGGAGAAGAAAATGGCAGAATTTACATTTAAAATTGAAGAGCACTTGTTGACTCTTTCTGAAAACGAAAAAGGTTGGACCAAGGAAATCAACCGTGTGAGCTTTAATGGTGCTCCTGCAAAGTTTGATATTCGTGCTTGGAGTCCAGACCATACTAAAATGGGCAAAGGGATTACTCTCTCCAATGAAGAATTTCAAACGATGGTGGATGCTTTTAAAGGTAACTAAGTTGTCAAAATAAAAGAAAAGGATACTGAGTCATGATAACTCGATATCCTTTTTTAGTTAGTAAAGTAAGCCTGATTTTTAAGGCGTTGAAGTAATGGACGGCTAATAAAACTAATAGCTAGAAGTTTACCAAGGTCTGGAATGATAAAGGGAATGACCCCCACAAAAAGAGCTTTTTCAAATGGCATTCCAGCTAGAAAATGCAAGCTGAGAATCCCTCCGATAAAGACAAGGGCATCACCCAAGAGGTTTGCAAGAAAAATCTTGACAACACCACTCTTGCTGTTAGTTAGGGAAGAAGTAAGTCCAGAGTATACAAGATAAAACCAAAGATAGCCTGCAGTAGGGCCAACTAACGCCTGAAAACCAGCTCCACCTCCTGCAAAGACAGGAAGACCGATAGCACCTAGAAGAAGATAGAGTCCAACAGAAAGTACAGCCTCTCTCGGTCTAAAGACAGTAGCAATCAAGCCGATTGCAAAGTTCTGCAGAGTGAAGGGAACAGGTCCAATTGGAAGACTGATTTGTGCCAATACAGCAATGAGAGCAGCCCCAATAGCAGGGAGAGCATAAACGTGAGCTTTTTTCAAAATAGTTAACCTCTTTTCTGATGTATAGTAACTATTATACTCGAAGAGGAATTATTGTCAACCGATTTTTTAAAACAAGGTAACAAAGACTGTAACGGCCGATTTGCTTACTAATTAAGTTGGATAATTGTTTTGTTGATTCGTAAATAATCAAAAAAGAAGCAGACACATTTGTATCAGCTTCTTTTGTTTCGATTAACGCATGGTTACAAATTCTTCGGATGCAGTTGGGTGAATCGCCACAGTTGCGTCAAAGTCAGTCTTGGTTGCTCCCATTTTGATAGCAACAGCAAATCCTTGAATCATTTCATCAACGCCGTAGCCAATTCCATGAAGTCCGACAACTGTTTCTTCTGAACCAGCTGTGATCAATTTGAAACGGGATTCTTGTCTATTGCTAGTAACGGCAGAGTACATAGATGCAAAGCTTGATTTGTAAACCTTGATTTGGTCTTGACCATATTCTTTGATAGCTTGTTCTTCTGTCAAACCAACAGTTCCGATAGCAGGGTGTGAAAAGACAACAGTTGGAATAGTTGAGTAGTCCATTTTTGCAGTTGTTTTGCCGTTAAAGAGACGTTCAGATAAAGTACGTCCAGCCTTGATAGCAACTGGAGTTAGTTCTTTTTCGCCTGTCACATCACCTAGAGCGTAGATTCCCTCAACAACAGTATTTTGGTATTCATCCACTTGGATAAAGCCACGTTCGTTCAGAGTTACTCCAGCTTTTTCAAGTTGCAAGCCCTTAACGTTTGGACGGCGGCCTGTAGCCCAGATAACTTGACTAGCTGTGTGACTAGTACCATCTTCGAAATGAATGGTAATGCCCTCAGCAGTTTTTTCTAACTTGGCAGGGACTTTGTGAGTATGAAGTGGTAAGTTTGTTCTTTCCATTTCCTTGACCAAACCTTCAACGATGTAGGAATCAAAACCACGTAAAGGACGGTCGCGACGAACAAAGAGATCTGTCTTGACACCAAAGGTGTGGAGTACGCCAGCCAATTCAACGGCGATATAACCAGCGCCTAGAATAGCAACTGACTCTGGCAATTCTTCCCAAGCAAATACATCATCAGAAGAGCCACCTAGTTCAGCACCAGGAATGTCTGGAATACTTGGATGGGCACCAGTAGCAATCACGATATGTTTAGCACGAATCAGCTCACCATTTACGCTAACAGTATGAGAATCTACAAATTCAGCATGACCTTCAATCAAGTCTACTCCGTTGCGTTTAAAACTGCCATCATAAGAAGAACGAGCGCGATCAATATAGGCTTCACGATTGCGACGTAGGGTAGCAAAGTCAAAGTTAAGATCAGTAGTCTTAAAGCCGTAGTCTTCTCCAAATTGATGGAAAGTCTCAGCGATTTGCGCCCCATACCACATGATTTTCTTAGGAACACAGCCGACGTTGACGCAGGTTCCACCTAGTTTCTTTTCCTCAATAACGGCTGCTTTGGCTCCGTGTTCACCAGCACGGTTCATGGTAGCAATTCCTCCGCTACCTCCACCGATAGCAATGATATCGTATTCTCTCATTGAAAACTCCTTTATACTCTGTGAAATAGTAGAGTGTCATTTTTTGATAGTCATATTCTATCTTTTTTTTGATTTGATTGCAAAAATCTGCTACGTTCAAAAAAATTAAAGAAAAGGCTTGCAAAAAGGAAAAATAAAGTGTATTATATAACTAGTACAATGGTAATAAAAAATAGATTCCGAACAATAATCAAATCCCGAAATGTCATTATTTCGTTCTGAACTGTTATTGTTTATATTTGCTAATTATTATATAATATTGTTAAGGACTTTAAATCAAAAAGGAGTTTCATTATGAAGAAGAATCGTAAAGCTAAAAAGTGGCAATTGTATGCAGCAATCGGTGCTGCCAGTGTAGTTGTATTAGGTGCTGGGGGGATTTTGCTCTTTAGACAACCATCTCAGACCGCGGTAAAAGATGAGCCTACTCATCTTGTTGTTGCCAAGGAAGGAAGCCTGGCGTCCTCTGTATTATTGTCAGGGACAGTAACAGCAAAAAATGAACAATATGTTTATTTTGATGCTAGTAAGGGAGATTTAGATGAAATCCTTGTTTCTGTGGGTGATAAAGTCAGTGAAGGACAGGCTTTAGTCAAGTACAGTAGTTCAGAAGCCCAGGCGGCCTATGATTCAGCGAGTCGAGCAGTATCTAAGGCAGACCGTCATATCAACGAACTCAATCAAGCACGCAATGAAGCCGCTTCAGCTCCTGCTCCACAGTTGCCAACACCAGCTGGAGGCGAAGGAGTTGCAGCGCAAAGTCCAGCTCCAGTCGCTGGAAATTCAGTATCCTCTATTGATGCTCAATTGGGTGATGCTCGAGATGCCCGTGCAGATGCAGCGGCACAATTAAGCAAGGCTCAAAGTCAGTTGGATGCCATGACGGTTCTCAGTACCCTAGAGGGAACTGTGGTCGAAGTCAATCGTAACGTTTCCAAATCTCCAACAGGAGCTAGCCAAGTGGTCGTTCATGTTGTAAGTAATGAAAACTTGCAAGTTAAGGGTGAACTATCTGAATATAACCTTGCCAACTTATCTGTCGGTCAAGAAGTAACCTTTACATCTAAAGTTTACCAAGATAAGAGCTGGACTGGTAAGATTAGCTATATCTCTGACTACCCTAAAAACAATGGCGAAGCAGCAAGTACAGCTACTGCCGCAGCAGGTGGTAATTCTGGTTCTAAATATCCATATACCATCGATGTTACAAGTGAAATCGGTGATTTGAAACAAGGATTCTCAGTAAGTGTTGAGGTCAAGAACAAGACCAAAGCTATTTTGGTTCCTCTAACAAGTATTGTGACTGAAAATGATAAGAACTATGTCTGGGTGCTTGACGAGCAGAAAAAGGCCAAGAAAGTGGAAGTTGGTTTGGGCAATGCTGATGCAGACAACCAAGAAATCACTTCAGGTCTGACAAATGGAGTCAAGGTCATCAGTAACCCAACGTCTTCTCTAGAGGAAGGAAAAGAGGTGAAGGCTGATGAAGCAACTAATTAGTCTAAAAAATATCTGCAGAAGCTACCGTAACGGTGACCAAGAACTGCAGGTTCTCAAAAATATCAACCTAGAAGTGAATGAGGGTGAATTTGTTGCCATCATGGGACCATCCGGTTCAGGTAAGTCAACCCTCATGAACACCATTGGGATGTTGGATACACCAACCAGTGGAGAGTATTATCTTGAAGGCCAAGAAGTGGCTGGATTGGGTGAAAAACAACTAGCCAAAGTTCGAAATCAAGAGATTGGATTTGTTTTTCAACAGTTCTTTCTCTTGTCTAAGCTTAATGCTCTTCAAAATGTAGAATTACCCTTAATTTACGCAGGAGTTTCGGCTTCAAAACGTCGCAAGTTAGCTGAGGAATATCTAGATAAGGTTGAATTGACTGAGCGTAGTCACCATTTACCTTCGGAATTATCTGGTGGTCAAAAGCAACGTGTCGCTATTGCGCGTGCCTTGGTAAACAATCCTTCTATTATCCTAGCGGACGAACCGACAGGAGCCTTGGATACCAAAACAGGTAATCAAATCATGCAACTATTGGTTGAACTAAATAAAGAAGGAACAACCATTATCATGGTAACGCATGAGCCTGAGATCGCTGCTTATGCCAAACGCCAGATTGTCATTCGAGATGGAGTTATTTCATCTGATAGTGCTCAGTTAGAAAAGGAGGAAAACTAAGATGCAGAATCTGAAATTTGCCTTTTCATCCATTATGGCTCACAAGATGCGTTCTTTCTTAACCATGATTGGGATTGTTATCGGTGTTTCCTCAGTTGTTGTGATTATGGCTCTAGGTGATTCCATGTCTCGTCAGGTCAATAAAACCATGACCAAGTCACAGAAGAATATTCATGTTTTTTTCTCGCCAATTAAAAGTAAAGATGGTTCTTTTACCCAAAAACAATCAGCTTTGACAGTTTCTGGGAAAGAAGAGGAAGTTTTTGTTGAACCACCAAAACCTCAAGAAGCTTGGGTCAAGGAAGCTGCTAATCTCAAGGGAGTGGATAGCTACTATTTAACCAACTCGACGAATGTTACCTTAACCTATAAGGATAAAAAGGTCGAACACGCTAACATGACAGGTGGAAATGTCACTTATATGGATGCGGTCGAAAATGAAATCATTGAAGGTCGTGGTCTTAGAGAGCAAGATTATAAAGATTTTGCAAGTGTGATTATCCTAGATGATGAACTAGCCAAGAGCCTTTTTGGTTCAGCAAAAGATGCACTCAATCAGATTGTTGAAGTAAATGAAATCAGCTACCGTGTTATTGGTGTCTATGAAAGTAAAGAAGCTAAGGCTGCAAAAACCTTTGGAGTCGGAGGACTACCAATTACGACTAATATTTCTCTTGCGGTCAATTTTAACACAGACGAGATTTCAAATATTGTCTTTCGTGTTAATGATACCAGCTTGAGCCAGACTTTGGGGCCAGAGTTGGCAAGAAGAATGACGGAGATTGCTGGTCTCCAACAAGGGGAGTATCAGGTAGCAGATGCAACAGAAGCCTTCAACGAAGTTCAACAAATGTTCGGCTTTATAACTACGATTATTAGTGCCATTGCGGGGATTTCCCTCTTTGTTGGTGGGACTGGTGTTATGAACATCATGCTGGTTTCGGTGACGGAGCGTACGCGTGAGATTGGTCTCCGTAAGGCTTTGGGTGCAACGCGTGCCAATATTTTAATTCAGTTTTTGATTGAATCCATGATTTTGACTTTGCTAGGCGGAGTTATTGGTCTAACCATTGCGACAGGCTTAACAGCTATAGCTGGTCTACTCTTGCAAGGATTGATTGCGGGTATAGAAGTAGGAGTGTCAATCCCGGTTGCCCTATTTAGTCTTGCAGTTTCGGCTAGCGTTGGTATGATTTTTGGTGTTTTGCCAGCCAACAAGGCATCGAAACTTGATCCAATTGAAGCTCTTCGTTATGAATAGAATCAACAAGATGGACACTCGTCTATCTTGTTTTTGTATGGATTTCTCTATCGAAAATCACTAAAAATATGGTATAATGAAGTGTTAGAAAAACAGGTTTCATTTGCCTGGAAAGGAAAAATTATGT
>CAUQTL010000050.1:0-9816 GCA_963521035.1 uncultured Streptococcus sp. | reverse complement strand
AGTTTACCAATCAAGAACTCAGCTGAGATGTAGTAAACTTTTTTCTTACCAGTGTTAACTGGTTTTTGACTGCTTGCAAGCTTGCTGTAGTTAAGAAGAGCCAGGTAAAGCTCTTCATTGCTACATTCTGCAATGGTTTTATTGTAACGATTTTGTACAAATTCTTGTAGTGATAACATGTTTAAGGTGTCTCCTGATATTGTATTATTTCTTTAATTCTACCAAATTTTCATTGATTCGGCGATAGATTGTTGTCAAGTCAAGCAAGCCTTCCTCGACAGCTGGTGTCAATTGATCTTCAGTCATACGCCAAGACCAGTTTCCACCAAGGGTAGATGGGAAGTTCATACGAGCTACCTCATCCAATTCTAGCAAATCTTGCATAGTTGCAATTGCCATGAAGCTAACTGATGAAAAGACTGTACGAAGCATAGCATGTGGCACTGTTTCGTATTCTTTACGGTTCGTGTAGCGAGCCATGTATTCACGAGTCGCATCATCGATCTCGTTACGGTACCAACCAAGGACCGTATTGTTATCGTGTGTTCCTGTGTACATAACTGAGTTAGCAGGTGCCAAGTGTGGGCTATCGATGCTTTCGTCTTCTGGGTTGAATGCAAATTGAAGAATCTTCATTCCTGGGAAGCCCGTACGTTCACGCAATTCGATAACTTCGTCTGTCATGAAACCAAGGTCTTCTGCGATGATGTTTAACTCACCAAGTTCTTCCTTAACGGCTGCAAAAAGCTTGTAGCCAGGACCTTTGACCCATTCACCAGGTGCTGCTGTATCGGAACCAGCAGGGATTTCCCAGTAAGATTCGAAACCACGGAAGTGGTCAATACGAACGATGTCGTAGATTTTGAAGCTTTCACGCAAGCGTTCAATCCACCATTTGTAGCCGTCTTTGTCCATTGCTTCCCAGTCATAGATTGGGTTACCCCAAAGCTGACCAGTTGCAGAAAATTCATCTGGTGGGCATCCTGCGATGCAAGTCGCCTTACCGTTGACATCTGTCTTGAAGAGATGTGGATTTGCCCACATATCGCTTGAATCTTCCGCTACGTAGATTGGCATGTCTCCAACGATTTCGATGTGGTTGTCGTTAGCGTAAGCTTTCAATTTCAACCATTGTTGGAAGAAGAAGTATTGAGTCACACGGTGGTAAACCAACTTGTCTGCCAATTGCTCACGGTAGCTTTCAAGTGCTGAAGCTTTACGAGCACGAGCATCTGCATCTGGCCATTCAGTCCAAGCAAGATTGTCAAAATGCTCCTTGATAGCCATATACTCTGCAAAGAGTTCAAGCCATGATTGGTTGTCTTGAGCAAATTTCTCAAAATCTTTAACATCTCCTACTTCCAAGAAACGTTTTACCGCTTTTTCTAAAAGAGGACGACGTGCATAGTAGATTTTCGCATAATCAACTTCAGAAGCATCACTACCAAAGTCAACTCCTTCAAGGTCACTTGCTTGCAACAAGCCTTGTTTCACCAAGATATCTAAATCGATAAAATGAGTGTTCCCTGCGAAGGCTGAGAAAGATTGGTAAGGAGAGTCTCCGTAACTAGTTGTTCCTAGTGGAAGGATTTGCCAGTAACGTTGTTTTGTGCGAACCAAAAAATCAACGAAGTCGTAAGCACTTTTACCAAATGATCCGATTCCGTATGCCCCTGGAAGAGAAGAAATGTGCATCAACACACCACTTTGACGTTTTTTCATAATAAGCACCTCATGTGTTTATAGTTAGATATTACATTTTTATGAGCGCAAACGTTTGCGCTATTACTAGTATAGCTCATTTTCTTGATAAATGCAAGCGGTTTTAAGTAACTTTTTTGATTATTTTTTAAAAATTTTTTCTTCTTACTCGTATATATATTCTTCCAGGCAACAAACAAAATAGGAATAAGGCTTTCACTTATCTCATTAAGCAAAAATAAAGTGAGAATTCTCCCTGCTTTCCATTTGTAAATTAGGCAATCGTTTTCTCAACTTTTTTTAAATTTAAAACAAAACCGATTTTTGAGATTTTCTACTATTATATGACGATGAAGCGTTTACTCTTTTCACAATTTTTTTAAAAATTTTTACAAAAAACACTTGCAACCGCTTTCTGATTGTGCTATACTAGTCCCATAAAGGAAAACGTTTGCGTTTCCTCATTATAAAATTTGTTATTCTTTAGGAGGAATACACTATGTCATCTAAATTCATGAAGAGCGCTGCTGTGCTTGGGACTGCTACACTTGCTAGCTTGCTTTTGGTAGCTTGCGGAAGCAAACCTGCTGAAAAAGCTGCTGATGGTGGTTCATCTGCAGGTAAAGAAATCACTCTTTACGTTGAAGACCAATACAAAGCTTTTGCTGAAACAGTTGCTAAGGCTTATGAAAAAGAATCAGGAACAAAAGTTAACATCAAATCTGGTGACCAACTTGGTGGTCTTGACAAACTTTCTCTTGACAACCAATCAGGTCAAGCTGCTGACGTTATGATGGCTCCATACGACCGTGTAGGTAGCCTTGGTACTGACGGACAACTTTCAGAAGTGAAATTGAGCGACGGCGCTAAAACAGATGATAAAACTAAATCTCTTGTAACAGCTGCTGACGGTAAAGTTTACGGTGCTCCTGCCGTTATCGAGTCACTTGTTATGTACTACAACAAAGACTTGGTAAAAGAAGCTCCAAAAACATTTGCTGACTTGGAAAAACTTGCTAAAGATAGCAAATACGCATTCGCTGGAGAAGATGGAAAAACTTCTGCTTTCCTAGCTGACTGGACAAACTTCTACTATGCATACGGACTTCTTGCTGGTAACGGTGGTTACGTATTCGGACAAAACGGTAAAAACGCTAAAGACATCGGTCTTGCAAACGACGGTTCTATCGCAGGTATCAACTACGCTAAATCTTGGTATGAAAAATGGCCTAAAGGTATGCAAGATGGTACAGCTGCTGGAAACTTAATCCAAACTCAATTCCAAGAAGGTAAAACAGCTGCTATCATTGATGGACCTTGGAAAGCTCAAGCATTCAAAGATGCTAAAGTAAACTACGGTGTTGCAACTATCCCAACTCTTCCAAACGGAAAAGATTATGCAGCATTCGGTGGTGGTAAAGCTTGGATCATCCCATCAAGCACTAAGAACCTTGAAGCCGCACAAAAATTTGTAGACTTCCTTGTTTCAACTGAACAACAAAAAGCCTTCTACGATGCAACTAACGAAATCCCAGCTAACACTGAAGCTCGTTCATACGCTGAAGGTAAAAACGATGAGTTGACAACAGCTGTTATCAAACAGTTCAAGAACGCTCAACCAATGCCAAACATCTCTCAAATGTCTGCCGTTTGGGAACCAGCTGCTAACATGCTCTTTGACTCTGTAAGTGGTAAGAAAGATGCTAAAACAGCTGCTAACGATGCTGTAACATTGATCAAAGAAACAATCAAACAAAAATTTGGTGAATAAAAAATTTGTTCAAGGGGGGTAGAATTCAAATCCCCCTTTGAATTTATCAATAGAAACATAAATAGTTTAGATTTTATCTAAAAACCAGTATTCTATGAAAGGAGTTATTATGGAAAAGCAACAACCTAGTAAAGCAGCCCTGCTGTCTATCATTCCTGGATTAGGACAAATTTACAATAAACAAAAAGCCAAAGGTTTTATCTTCCTTGGTGTAACCCTTGTATTCGTCCTTTACTTCCTAGCACTTGCAGCCCCTGAATTGAGCAATCTCATCACTCTTGGTGACAAACCAGGTCGTGATAATTCCCTCTTTATGCTGATTCGTGGTGCCTTCCATTTAATCTTTGTAGTCGTTTATGTACTCTTTTATTTCGCAAATATAAAAGATGCACATACAATTGCAAAACGTATTAACAATGGAATTCCAGTCCCACTTACGCTAAAAGATATGATTAAAGGAATCTATGAAAATGGCTTCCCTTATCTCTTGATCATTCCATCTTATATTGCAATGACTTTTGCGATTATCTTCCCAGTTATCGTAACCTTGATGATCGCCTTTACCAACTATGACTTCCAGCACTTGCCACCAAACAAATTGTTGGACTGGGTTGGTTTGACCAACTTTACGAACATCTGGAGTTTGAGTACCTTCCGTTCTGCCTTTGGTGCTGTTCTTTCTTGGACTATCATCTGGGCTTTGGCTGCCTCAACTTTACAAATCGTCATCGGTATCTTCACAGCCATCATTGCTAACCAACCATTTATCAAAGGAAAACGTATCTTTGGTGTTATTTTCCTTCTTCCTTGGGCTGTCCCAGCCTTCATCACTATCTTGACATTCTCAAACATGTTTAACGATAGTGTCGGAGCAATCAACACTCAAGTATTGCCAATCTTGGCTAAATTCCTTCCTTTCCTTGATGGTGCTCTTATTCCTTGGAAAACAGACCCAACTTGGACTAAGATAGCCTTAATTATGATGCAAGGTTGGCTTGGATTCCCATACATCTACGTTTTGACTTTGGGTATCTTGCAATCTATTCCTAACGACCTTTACGAAGCAGCTTATATTGACGGTGCCAATGCTTGGCAAAAATTCCGCAACATCACTTTCCCAATGATCTTGGCTGTTGCTGCACCTACTTTGATTAGCCAATACACCTTCAACTTTAACAACTTCTCTATCATGTACCTCTTTAATGCTGGAGGACCTGGTAGTGTCGGTGGTGGAGCTGGTTCAACCGATATCTTGATCTCATGGATCTACCGTTTGACAACAGGTACATCTCCTCAATACTCTATGGCGGCAGCTGTTACCTTGATTATCTCTATCATTGTCATCTCAATCTCTATGATCGCATTCAAGAAACTACACGCATTTGATATGGAGGACGTCTAAGATGAATAACTCAATCAAACTCAAACGTAGACTGACTCAAACCCTTACTTACCTCTACTTAGTTGGCCTTTCAATCGTGATTATCTATCCACTTTTGATTACTATCATGTCAGCATTCAAGACTGGTAACGTAGTAGCCTTTAAACTAGACAGCAACGTTGACTTTAGTTTTGCTAACTTCCAAGGGCTCTTCTCTGAAACCTTATACGGTACTTGGTACCTCAACACTTTGATTATCGCCTTGATTACCATGGCTGTTCAAACAAGTATCATCGTACTTGCTGGTTATGCTTACAGCCGTTACAACTTCTTGGCTCGTAAACAAAGTTTGGTCTTCTTCTTGATTATCCAAATGGTGCCAACCATGGCCGCTTTGACAGCCTTCTTCGTTATGGCACTTATGTTGAACGCCCTTAACCACAGCTGGTTCCTCATCTTCCTTTATGTTGGTGGAGGTATCCCGATGAATGCTTGGTTGATGAAAGGTTACTTCGATACAGTCCCAATGTCTCTAGACGAATCCGCAAAACTAGACGGTGCAGGACACTTCCGTCGCTTCTGGCAAATTGTTCTTCCACTTGTTCGCCCAATGATCGCTGTGCAAGCTCTCTGGGCCTTCATGGGACCTTTCGGAGACTATATCCTCTCTAGTTTCTTGCTTCGTGAGAAAGAATACTTTACTGTTGCCGTTGGTCTCCAAACCTTCGTTAACAATGCGAAAAACATGAAGATTGCCTACTTCTCAGCAGGTGCTATCCTCATCGCCCTTCCAATCTGTATTCTCTTCTTCTTCCTACAAAAGAACTTTGTTTCAGGACTTACAAGTGGTGGCGACAAGGGATAATATATCCCCGCCACCCTTTTTCATTTTAAAACTTGTTACTGTAAAAATATCCTTGTAGCAAGCAATTTATCTCCTAGACTTGAAATAAAGCACATTTCTCTATATAATAATACTCATATAGAAAACACCTTTTAGAAAGATACCTATGCTTCCATATCCATTTTCCTATTTTTCAAGTATTTGGGGATTTCGTAAGCCCCTGTCCAAACGTTTCGGACTCAACTGGTTTCAGCTTCTCTTTACCAGTATCTTCCTTATCAGCTTGTCTATGGTACCCATTGCCATCCAAAACAGCTCACAGGAGACTTATCCGCTAGAAACCTTTATCGATAATGTCTATGAACCATTGACAGATGAGGTTGTCCAGGATCTCTCTGAACATGCTACAATTGTTGATGGCAAATTAATTTATACAGGAACAGCTAGTCAAGCGCCTTCTCTTTTAATCGGTCCAAGTCAAAGCAAGGAATTACCTAAGGACTTGCAACTGCATTTCGATACGAATGAGCTCGTCATCAGCAAGGAAAGTAAGGAACTGACCCGCGTCTCTTACCGAGCGATTCAGACTGAGAGTTTCAAAAACAAAGACAGCTTGACCCAAGCCATTTCTAAAGACTGGTACCAGCAAAATCGTGTCTATATCAGTCTCTTCCTAGTTCTCGGTGCTAGCTTCCTCTTTGGTTTGAATTTCTTTATCGTCTCTCTAGGAGCGAGTCTTCTCCTTTATATCACTAAGAAATCACGCCTCTTTTCATTTAGAACCTTTAAAGAGTGCTACCATTTTATCTTAAACTGTTTAGGATTACCAACTCTGATTACGCTTATTTTGGGATTATTTGGCCAAAATATGACAAGCCTGATAACTGTACAAAACATTCTTTTTGTTCTATATCTGGTCACTATTTTTTATAAAACGCATTTCCGTGATCCAAATTACCATAAATAGGAGATTTTTATGCCCGTTACGATTAAAGACGTGGCCAAGGCTGCTGGTGTTTCGCCTTCAACTGTAACCCGTGTTATTCAAAATAAATCAACCATTAGCGACGAAACAAAAAAACGCGTTCGCAAGGCTATGAAGGAGCTCAATTACCACCCCAACCTCAACGCTCGTAGTTTGGTAAGCAGTTATACCCAAGTTATCGGCTTGGTCCTTCCTGATGACTCAGACGCCTTCTATCAAAATCCTTTCTTCCCATCTGTCCTCCGTGGTATCGCCCAAGTCGCCTCTGAAAACCACTACGCCATTCAGATCGCGACAGGTAAAGATGCCAAAGAGCGTCTTAAAGCTATTTCTCAGATGGTCTATGGTAAGCGTGTAGATGGTTTGATTTTCCTCTATGCCCAAGAAGAGGACCCTTTGGTTAAGTTAGTAGCAGACGAGCAATTTCCTTTCCTTATCTTAGGTAAATCTCTATCTCCCTTCATTCCACTTGTCGATAATGACAATGTCCAAGCTGGTTTTGATGCGACAGAGTATTTCATCAAAAAAGGATGCAAGCGAATTGCCTTTATCGGAGGTACTAAGCGACTCTTCGTAACACAAGACCGTCTGACAGGTTACGAGCTAGCTCTAAAACAATACCAACTTCCTCTCGATACTAATCTGACTTACTTTGCTACTGAATTTCTTGAAGATAATGGTTATCGCTTTAGTAGACTTCTCTTCAAACACGATCCAAATATTGACGCTATTATTACCATTGATAGTCTCCTTGCTGCAGGGGTCTGTGATTACATCGCAAAACACCAACTGGATGTCCCTGTCCTCAGCTTCGACTCAGTCAATCCCAAGCTCAACTTGGCAGCCTATGTCGATATCAATAGTTTGGAG
This sequence comes from uncultured Streptococcus sp., assembly GCA_963521035.1. GTDB lineage: Bacteria > Bacillota > Bacilli > Lactobacillales > Streptococcaceae > Streptococcus. The sequence goes on along the minus strand of CAUQTL010000050.1, from coordinate 2,264 downwards.
CTTGGTCGTGTTTCCTTTGAAACTATTCTCCAGATCATCAATGATGCTAAAAGCAATAAACAAATTTGTTATCGCCAGTTGATTGCCCACAAAATTATCGAAAAATAAAAACCAGCTCGCGCTGGTTTTTTAGTTACTAATTTTCTGTTTCAACGAATCGTCCCAAAATATGAACATTCTCAGATACAGAGACAAAGGCACTTGGGTCCACCTGTTTCATAATCTGTTTAAATTCATTAAACTCTGCACGTGTAATGACAGTAATTAAAACTGCCTTTCTCTCGTGATTATAGGTTCCTTCTGCATCGTGGATCATGGTTGCTCCGCGGTGCAATTTTTTATGGATTTTTTCAATTACCTTCTCTGGATGATTGGTCACAATCATGGCCTGCATGCGTTTTTGCTTGGTAAAGACAGCGTCTGTGACACGGCTAGAGACAAAGATCGTAATCATAGAGTAGAGAGCGTATTTCCAGCCAAAGGTCAAGCCTGCTATCAGCATGATAGTTCCATTTACCAAGAAAGAAATACTACCAACATTCTTACCCGTTTTCTTGCGAATGGTCAAACTGACGATATCCGTCCCACCACTGGAGATATTGTTGCGAAGAGCAAAACCAATCCCCAAGCCCATGACAACACCCCCAAAAAGGGCATTGATAATGGGATCCTCCGTCAAGGTCGCCACAGGGACAAACTGGATAAAGAAGGAACTCATGGACACCGTGATAAAGGTAAAGACAGTGAACTTATGGCCAATCTGATACCAAGCCAAGACCATCAAAGGAAAATTAATGGCGTAAAAGGTTAGCGAAATCGGGATATGAAAACCAAACCAGTGATTACTCAAGGCAGAGATAATCTGTGCCAGACCTGTCGCACCACTCGAATACACATGACCTGGTTGGAAAAAGAAATTGACCGCTACTGCTGATAAAAATCCATAGACCAGAGAGGCCGAAATCTTCTCATCATATTTTTCGCGAGAGATGCTTTGTAAGACACGTAAAATTTTTATCTGATGAGCAAAGCGGCGCAGATAATAGCGCCACCGCTTAATTCGTTTTGCTTGTTTCATCTTCTTCTACTTGTAAGCTGAGTTCCTCTAGTTGTTTGAGAGCTACTGTTGAAGGAGCTTGTGTCATTGGGTCACTTGCCTTATTGTTCTTAGGGAAGGCAATAACTTCACGAATATTTTCTTCTCCTGCTAAGAGCATGACAAATCGGTCAAGCCCGATAGCCAAGCCACCGTGTGGTGGGAAACCATAGTCCATGGCTTCAAGAAGGAAGCCAAACTGGTCATTTGCTTCTTCGGCTGAGAAACCAAGAGCCTTGAACATGCGTTCTTGAAGATCTTTTTGGTTGATACGAAGGCTACCACCACCAAGTTCATAACCGTTCAAGACGATATCGTAAGCAATGGCACGAACCTTAGCCAAATCACCTTCTAATTCGTGAGCAGTCTCTTCCTGTGGAAGGGTGAACGGATGGTGAGCACTCATGTAGCGGCCTTCTTCTTCAGACCATTCAAACATTGGCCAGTCAACCACCCAAAGGAAGTTGAATTTATCATTGTCAATCAAACCAAGCTCTTTGGCAATACGTCCACGAAGGGCACCAAGAGTTGCATTGGCCACTTCAAGCGTATCCGCCACAAAGAGAACCAAGTCCTTATCTTCAAGAGCAAGCGCTGTTGTCAATTCTTCTTGGATACCAGTCAAGAACTTGGCAACTGGTCCGTTTAATTCTCCATCAACAACCTTGACCCAAGCAAGACCTTTGGCACCATACTGTTTGGCTACTTCAGTCATCTTGTCGATGTCTTTACGTGAATAATTGTCCGCAGCTCCTTTGACCACAATGGCTTTAACAGCAGGTGCTTCTGAGAAGACTTTAAAGTCTACACCTTTGACCACTTCTGTCAAGTCTTGAAGCAACATGTCAAAACGCGTATCAGGTTTATCAGAACCATAAAGAGCCATAGCATCATCGTATTTCATACGAGGGAATGGCAGCGTTACTTCGATGCCTTTGGTTTCCTTCATCACGCGCGCAATCAAGCCTTCTGTGATATCTTGGATTTCTTGCTCAGTAAGGAAAGACGTTTCCAAGTCGACCTGAGTGAACTCAGGCTGGCGGTCACCACGCAAGTCCTCATCACGGAAACATTTAACGATTTGATAGTAACGGTCAAAACCAGCATTCATCAAGAGCTGTTTCGTGATTTGTGGACTTTGAGGAAGAGCGTAAAAATGCCCTTTATT
>CAUQTL010000049.1:0-9909 GCA_963521035.1 uncultured Streptococcus sp. | reverse complement strand
ACGAAGTCAGCTCAAAACACTGTTTTGAGGTTGCAGATAGAACTGACGAAGTCAGCTCAAAACACTGTTTTGAGGTTGTGGATAGAACTGACGAAGTCAGTAACATACCTACGGCAAGGCAACGCTGACGTGGTTTGAAGAGATTTTCGAAGAGTATTAACTGAAAAGCATGACTAGGAATACTATTGAATATGGTTAGCTAAATCTTCCTGAGCTTTTTTATTTGACTCAGCTTTTTCTTTTAGCCATTTTTCATAGAGTTCTTGGTACTGTTTAGCAGTTACTGGCTCTTTTTGCAATTCAACATATTTATAGTTGTCTGCATCTCCTTTGTGTCCAACGAATGAGAATGGGCCTGTAAACGGTACAGTCTTACGGAAGATTGGGTTGGCTCCACCACTTTGAACTGGTAGGAACAAGGCACTTTCTGTCAACCAAGCTTGGGCTTCAGCATATTTTTCATAGCGAGCCTGATTATCTGTGATTTCCGCATCTGCCTGATCCAAGAGTTTCTTATAATCAGCAAGACCAATCTTGTCCTTGACTTCCTTGTCTTTTCCTTCAGACAAGCCCATGTTTTTCAACTGAGAACCTGTCTCTGGATCAAGGATCGCTAGGTAAGTCTTAGGATCTGAGTAATCTCCACCCCATCCTGAGATGTCAATATCGTAGTCTTTTTGTTCTGCTGTATCTGCAAAGTAGGTTGCTTGGTCTTTTTCATCTGGAGAAAGTTGGATAACATCGATAACTACATTCTCCTTACCAAGGGTTTCTTCCACTGTTTGTTTGAAAGAGCCGGCCTGTTGCACATCTAATTTAGCAGTCTGGTCAACTGGCATATCCAAATGAATTGGGAAAGTTACTCCCTGTGCTTGCAGACTTTCTTTGGCCTTCGCAAACTTCTCTTTGGCCTTTTCAGGATTCAAGAAGGCTTGCTTACCATCGTTTAGGTTGATATTTGCCCAATCTTTACCGTAGTTGACAATTTTCTCATTGACAATATCACCAAAGTTCTTATCACCAACTTGGACAAAGTTACTTGGTGTAACTGTGTTACGTAAGATACGGTCTGCTCCATCTTCACCATTTGTCTGTGCTGCATAAGCATGACGATCAAAGGCAAAGTTGATGGCCTGACGGAAATCTTTATTCTGCATAGCTGCGCGTGAATCTGTCTTTTCCTTATCAGACTGTTTCATAGTTTGCTTGTAGCTTTGACGATTGACGTTGAAAAGATAATAGAAAGTAACTGAGTTTTGCGGTGTATAGGTAATCTTGTCCTCATTCCCCTTCTTGAGTTCAGCAAATACTGAACTTGTTGGGAAGATACGGCCATCAGTATAGTTACCATCCAAGAAACCTCTTGCAATGCTGTCTTGGTCAGAACCGTCAAAGAAAGAGAGCTTCACTTTCTCAATTTTGACATTGTCCTTATCCCAATAGTTAGGATTTTTATCAAGTTCAATCAAAGATTTAGATGTGAATGATTTAAATAAGTAAGGACCATTTGACAAGATACTTGATGATGTCACACTTCCAAAGTCATCTCCCTTAGATTTCAAGAAGGCTTCATTTACAGGATTAAGGATACTTGCTGTTGTTTTAGAGTTCCAATAAGTCTCCGGTTGGTTGAGGGTGTATTGTAGTGTGTAATCATCCACCGCCTTAACACCAACAGTTCCAAAATCAGATGATTTCCCTTCAACATAGTCTGCTAGACCCTTGATAGAGTCTTGTACCAAGTACAAGTTTTCAGCCTTTTTATCAGCCGCATACTTAAGACCAGTCACAAAGTCATGAGCTGTTACATCCGCATACTCTTCTCCTTCAGAAGTGTACCATTTTGCCCCCTGACGGATCTTATAAGTGTAGGTCAAACCATCTTTTGACACAGTCCACGACTCAGCCATAGACGGGATGAGATTGCCATATTGGTCATTTTCCAACAAACCATCAATCAAGTTGGTTGTGATACTAGATGTAGAGTCTCGGGTAGAAGTAATATAATCCAAGGTATCTGGGTTATTGACAAAGATATAAGAGTAGGTCTTGTCTGCATTACTTGATTGAGATGATCCACACGCTGCTAAAGCTAGACCTGCTGTCAAAGCCATAGCTCCAAAAAGCATAACTTTTGATTTCTTCATGATTATTCTCCAATTTTACAGTATGTGAAATATTATACACTATTCAAGCAAAAATATAAAGCTTTTTGTACTTTTTTACAAAAATAAAAATCAGTAGACTCGAGTTCCTACTGATTTTTGATATGGTTCGTTTGGATTATGCAGCCAAAACTTTGCGTCCTTTACGACGACGAGCTGCCAATACGCGACGACCGTTTTTAGTTGACATACGGTTACGGAATCCGTGTTTGCGCGCACGACGAAGTTTACTTGGTTGATAAGTACGTTTCACGATGAATACCTCCTCATAGATTTTGTATTCGTTTAGCCGGCTATAAAGTGATCAGTTACTAAACATACTTTACTATTCTATCTGATTCTTTTACTTTTGTCAATAGCTCAAGGCAAATGTTTCCAGCTTTTTCGAATGTAAGCCCTATCTGCGATACTGTTTCAAGAAACGAGTCATCTTTTCTTGGATTTGGGCTAGTTCATCAACACGAGGAAGGTAAACGATACGGAAATGGTCTGGTTCCTGCCAGTTGAAGCCTCGACCATGAACCAAGAGAACCTTTTCCTGTTTCAAGAAATTAAGAACAAACTGCTCATCATCATCGATACGGTACATATTGCGGTCGATTTTCGGGAAGATATAAAGCCCCGCCTTAGGCTTGACTGCAGACAGACCTGGAATATCTTGAATAGCATTGTAGATGAAGTTTCTTTGTTCATAAATCCTACCACCTGGAAGGAGCAATTCATCAACTGACTGATGGCCTCCAAGTGATGTTTGTACAACCTGCTGGGCCAAAACATTAGAGCAAAGGCGCATATTGGATAGCATATTGAGCCCTTCGATATAGCCCTTGACATGAGTCTTAGGACCAGACAAGACCATCCAACCTACACGGAAACCAGCTATACGGTGAGATTTTGATAGACCATTCATGCTGACACAGAAAACATCTGGTGCCAAGCTAGCCACAGGCGTATGCACATGTCCATCCATTACCATACGGTCATAGATTTCATCCGCAAAGATAATCAAATCATTTTGACGGGCAATCTCAATAATCTCCAGCAAGAGTTCTTTAGGATAAAGGGCTCCAGTTGGGTTGTTGGGATTGATAAGGACGATTGCCTTGGTATTAGAAGTGATTTTTGACTTGATATCATCAATATCTGGGTACCATTCTGCGGCTTCATCACAGATATAGTGAACGGCATTTCCTCCAGCTAGGCTGACAGCCGCTGTCCAAAGAGGATAGTCTGGCATTGGCACCAAGACCTCGTCTCCATTGTCCAAAAGCCCCTGCATGGACATGACAATCAACTCACTGACACCATTTCCAAGGTAGATATCATCAATATCTACGTTTGGGAATTTCTTCAATTGGCAATACTGCATGATAGCCTTACGGGCTGAGAAAATCCCTTTGGAGTCAGAGTAACCTTCACTATCACGCGCATTCATAATCAAGTCATGAATGACCTCGTCTGGCGCTGTAAAACCAAATTCTGCTGGATTTCCTGTATTCAGACGTAAAATCTTTTCTCCATTTGCTCGCATCCGCATGGCTTCTTCCAAAACAGGACCACGGATATCATAAGCAACATGCTCTAACTTACTAGACTTGTTATATTCTTTCATCTTGTTTCCTCAATTCATCAGGATAGTAACATTATACCACTAGAAAGAGAATGCGACAAGTTTACTGAAATGTGTTACTAGGTTCGTATAGAAGAAAAGCCTCGCTAAAAGCGAGGTCAAGACAGGGGAGATAGCAGGTATTTTGCGAAAGTCACATCACATACCAAAAGATAAACCTAGAAAAAGCAAGCCTAAGAAGGAGTCATAAAGAAGATTGAACATGAGGAAAAGCCCCCATATCATCAAGTAATCCCAACGCCCACTTCGTTTTGCAACTAGGAATAAGATTAGATGGTAGAGTAGGTGAAAGACTAAAAAGCCAACAAAACCTGGATAGAGAAGCGGAATTAGCTTCTCTAATTGCCAGACCATGATAACTTCTAGCAAGACTGAAACTAGGATGATTCCATAATAAAGGAAATTTGAATTTTTTGTTTCTTGAAAAGAGTGCTTCATCATTCTCCCTCCCTTCACTTCTTTCCTGCTATCCTTTCTTTTATTTTATCATATATTTATATAGATTTTAAGCGCTAATATTCTTTTGAAAAATACTTTTTTTGCTTTACTTCTATAGTGAAAAGGTTTACAATTATAGTAAGAAAATTTCAGGAGGTTTCATTATGGCACAACGTTACCAAAATATTATGGTCGCAATCGATGGTTCTAAGGAAGCGGACTTGGCTTTTGTCAAGGGAGTTCATTCTGCTCTACGAAACGACGCTAAACTCACCATCGCACATGTCATTGACACACGCGCTCTCCAAAGCGTATCCACCTTTGATGCTGAAGTTTACGAAGAACTCCAAGTCGACGCTGAAAGTCTGATGAAAGAGTACGAAAAACGTGCTAAAGATGCTGGTGTGGCAGATGTTCATATCGTCATTGAAATGGGAAATCCAAAGACCCTCTTGGCACGTACAATTCCCGATGCAGAGGAAGTGGACCTCATCCTCGTTGGTGCCACTGGTCTCAACGCCTTTGAACGCCTCTTGGTCGGTTCTTCATCTGAATACATCCTCCGCCATGCTAAGGTTGATTTGCTGGTTGTGAGAGAACAAGAAAAAACCCTATAGTCACGAAGAAAAGGAGCTCAGCGCTCCTTTTTGTTTACTATTTATACTCTTCGAAAATCTCTTCAAACCACGTCAACGTCGCCTTGCCGTACTCAAGTACAGCCTGCGGCTAGTTTCCTAATTTGCTCTTTGATTTTCATTGAGTATTATTTCTCTCTTTATGACGCTCATAAGCCTTGAGCTGGCGCTGCAGTTCCTTTTTAATAGCAGGTTCTGGAGCATATTTTTCTTCCCAATCATCTGGTTTTAAGATTTTATGGGTCACTGGATCAAAATGAGCCTTGCCATCTGGAAAAATTTTCCCCATATTAGCCTGATGGACGATATCAAAAATACGTTCTGGGTCCACCCCCATCAAGACAAAACTACCATAGGTGAAGTAAAGTGTGTCAATCAAGGCATCCACTTGCCCTATCAAATCTTGCTGAGCAGGCGTCTTCTTAGCTACTTTATCTGCCGCCTTATCAAGAGCTTGATGAAGTTGCAATAGAGCTTGACCAAAGTCCTCTTCAGAAGGACTGGCAGCTCTAACAAATTCCACCAATTCTTCTATTTTAAAGCCAGCCCTGTGGGTTGCACCTTCTAAATCCCAAGCTCGAGGTTCTTCTTGGGTTCGTTCATCCATCATGTGGTGGAAGGTCTTGACCTTATTGAAATGATAGTCACGGCTGACAAAGACTTTTTCTGAAGCCAAAACACCAAAATGTTCTAAGGCCTTGTGGATTCCGTCTTGCTGATTGCTGGTCGTAATGTGCTTGGCAACTTCCTTGACACTACTACTACCATTTCCCATAGCGACCGACATACCAACACCTGCAAGCATTTCTAGGTCGTTATCTGAGTCACCAAAGGCCATCACTTGATTAAGGTCAAAGCCATATTCTTTCCCTACTCGGCGAATACCTTCCAATTTAGAATTTCCTTGATTGATGACATCCGCTGCAAAAGGATTGCTACGTGTCAATTTCAAATCTTCAAAATCAGCTGCTGCCTTCTCAGATTCTTCTGGCGTCATCAGCATCAAGACTTGGTAGATAGGCTGATTCATTAGATCAAGTAGGTCTTCTTCCTTTTGGGGAACAACCTTGCTAACCATACGATTAAAGGAATGACTCACTGTCCGAGTTAAAACTGAGGGAACGAAGCGACTGATTCGTTGAGAAAAAGAACCCAGACCAAAGGACATGATTTTGGAACCTAACATGGCATCCTTGGTCCCTAGGGCAATCTCCTTGCCCTCTTTTTTAGCATAGCTAATTAGATGGCGCAAATGCAACTTGGAAATAGGGCTCGTGAACAAGACTCTGTCTTTAGTAAAGATATACTGGCCATTATAGGTTACCGCAAAATCCAGTTCCAAATCGTCCATCAATTCCTTAACAAAAAAAGGTCCTCGTCCTGTCGCTACGCCGACCAGTACCCCTTGTTCTTTGACAATCTTAATCGCGTCCTTAGTGGATTTCAAAACACTCTTGCGATCGTTGACCAAGGTTCCATCGATATCAAAAAAAACAGCTTTGACTTCCATCCTATCCCAATCTCCCCTTTTGTGATACAATGATTATACCACATTTCAGAAAGAGTGAGTAAATCATGCCTAAGAAAATCCTTGTTTTACATACGGGCGGAACTATTTCCATGCAGGCCGATGCTTCTGGCGCTGTTGTGACGAGTTCAGATAATCCCATGAACCATGTGTCCAATCCTCTTGAGGGAATCCAAGTTCACGCCTTGGACTTTTTTAACCTGCCAAGCCCCCATATCAAGCCCAAGCATATGCTGGCCCTCTACCAAAAAATCAAAGAGGAAGCAGATAACTACGATGGGGTGGTGATTACACACGGGACCGATACATTAGAGGAAACCGCCTATTTCCTTGATACCATGGAAGTTCCCCATATGCCGATCGTTCTAACAGGTGCCATGCGTAGCTCCAACGAACTCGGCAGTGATGGTGTTTATAACTATCTGAGTGCTTTGCGGGTGGCTAGTGATGACAAGGCTGCTGACAAAGGGGTTTTGGTTGTTATGAACGATGAAATCCATGCTGCCAAGTATGTTACAAAAACGCATACGACCAATGTCAGTACTTTCCAAACTCCTACTCACGGCCCCCTTGGTCTCATCATGAAACAGGAAATCCTCTACTTCAAAACAGCTGAACCTCGTGTTCGCTTTGACCTTGATCACATACAGGGCTTGGTACCTATCATCTCTGCATATGCCGGTATGACAGATGAGCTGATTGATATGCTAGATTTGGAACAATTGGACGGTTTGATTATCCAAGCCTTCGGAGCGGGTAATATTCCAAAAGAAACGGCTCAAAAATTAGAAATCCTTCTGCAAAAAGGAATCCCAGTCGCCCTGGTTTCACGATGCTTTAACGGTATTGCCGAGCCTGTTTATGCCTACCAAGGTGGGGGCGTGCAGTTGCAAAAAGCAGGTGTCTTCTTTGTTAAAGAACTCAACGCCCAAAAAGCTCGCTTGAAACTCCTCATTGCTCTCAATGCCGGACTAACAGGACAGGATTTGAAAGACTATATGGAAGGCTAATTCCCTTCTCTAGAAAGCAAAATCAGGAAATCTTCATGATTCCCTGATTTTTTCTATTTACGTTTTCGTGTTGAACGACGTTCTGTCAAACCATGAGGTAAGAGGACTTCACGTTCTTCCAACTCTTCTTTGTGCATAATCTTAGTCAACATACGCATACTAATGGCACCAAGGTCATAAAGAGGTTGGGCAATAGTTGTCAAGTTTGGACGGGTAAAGCGAGAGACTTGTGAATCATCACTAGTAATGATTTCAAACTCTTCTGGCACAGACACACCGTGATCAGCCAAACCATTCAAGACACCTGCTGCCAACTCGTCACCTGTTACAACTGCTGCAGTTGCGTTTGATGAAATCAAGCGTTCTGCCAAGGCATAGCCATCTTCATAAGTGTATTTAGATTCAAATACCAATCCTTCGCTATAAGAAATACCTGCTTTTTTCAAGGCTTCCTTGTAGCCAACCAAACGAACCTTACCATTGATATCATCCACTAGTGGACCGCTAACAAAAGCAATGCGCTCATTTTCTTTCGCAAGGTAGGTCACTGCATCAATCGTAGCTTGTTTGTAGTCAATATTGACACTTGGAAGCTGATGTTCTACATCCACTGTCCCTGCAAGAACAACTGGTGTCCGAGAACGAGAAAACTCTGACCGAATTTTTTCAGTCAAGTGGTACCCCATAAAGATGATACCATCCACTTGCTTAGAAAACAGTGTATTGACAACTGAAACTTCCTTGTCATCATCCTCATCACTATTGGCAAGGACGATATTGTACTTATACATTTCAGCGATATCATCAATCCCTTTAGCAAGCGTTGAGAAATAGCCATTAGTAATATTTGGAATCACGACACCGACAGTGGTTGTCTTTTTGCTTGCAAGACCACGCGCCACGGCATTTGGACGGTAATCCAAACGGTCAATCACCTCAAGCACTTTTTTACGAGTATTCTCTTTTACATTCTTATTGCCATTGACTACACGGCTAACCGTCGCCATTGAAACTCCTGCTTCACGGGCGACATCATAAATCGTTACTGTATCGTCTGTATTCATTCCATTTCCTTTCTATATCATACCTAACGAGACTCCAAAAAAAGAGACGGTATGAAAATTTCGTTTTCATGCTTCTACTTATTCCATTTTATCACTAATTGTAAACACTTTCAAGCATTTTTTGAAGATTGTTTGAAAAAAATTTCATAGTATGCTATGTTGAAGAAGAAAAAATCACCTTTTCTTGATTTTTAATCCTATTTGCTGTATGATAAGGAAAAAGAAAGGGGGCAGAAATATGGCTTTTACCAATACCCACATGCGGTCTGCTAGTTTTGGCATTGTTACCAGCTTACCTGATGATGTCATTGACTCTTTTTGGTATATTATTGATCACTTCTTAAAAAATGTCTTTGAATTGGAAGAAGAACTCGAGTTTCAATTGCTCAATAACCATGGAAAAATTACCTTCCATTTTTCAAGTCAACACCTCCCCACAGCCATTGATTTTGACTTTAACCATCCTTTTGATCCTCTTTATCCACCAAGAGTACTGGTTTTAGATATGGATGGTAGAGAAACTATCCTCCTCCCAGAAGAAAATGACCTATTTTAAAAACTCTAGCCTTCAGTTACAAACGACTGAAAACTAGAGTTTTTCTATTTTTTCAAAGCATCATACAAGTTGCGGACAGGTTGCTTTAATGTAGGATGGATAAAATGAGGCGCAATTTCTTGAAGAGATTCAAGAACAAAAAGGCGTTCTTCTATATAAGGATGTGGCAAGATGAGGTTGTCTGTATAAAGGATCTGGTCCTCCACAAAGAGCAAGTCCAAATCAATCAAACGAGGTCCCCAATGCACTTCTCTCACCCGTCCCATCTCTGACTCAATAGCTAACAAGGTCTCTAACAAGACTGGTGCTGGCAGCCAGGTTTCCACCTCAACCACTTGATTAGCAAAGCTATCTTGCTCCACACCCCCCCAAGGCTCCGTCGTCAAGACACTGGACTCTTTGAGAATATGGATGCCACGAGCTCTCATTTTTTCAATGGCTTGTTCCAAATTGTCTTGCTTATCTCCCATATTACTTCCTAGGGCGATAAAGGCTCGTTGCTTACGGCGATGAATGGTTACTGAGCAAGTATCTAGTGACAAATGCACCGGTGCCCAAGGTTTCTTCAGTTCCAACTTAATTTCTTGGACAAGAGGATAAGTTTCAAAGGTACGTTCTACCAGTTTGTAAGCTACCGTTTCAATTAAATCTTCACTCGTTTCCTGAAACCAAGTCGTCCACTGCTGACACAGTTCTCCGTAATGAACAGAGGCTGTCAAATCCAAATCTTTCGCCGCCTTGGTCATATCATAAGATAGGATTGCAGAAATAACAAACTTCTGCCCCAATTCTTTCTCACTCGGAAAAAGACCATGATAGGCAAAAATTTCCAAATCCTTAATCTGCAGTTGATCCATAATGATTCCTTTCTAGAAAAATCCGC
>CAUQTL010000048.1:0-10212 GCA_963521035.1 uncultured Streptococcus sp. | reverse complement strand
TGATAGCATCCACCATGTGAACACGTTTAAATGGTTCGTTGATCTTAATTTCAGTTCCTTGATAGTTGACCGGACCATCGCCTTTAACTGACTTAGCAGCATGTTGGATAATGCCTTCCGTCAAGTCCATGATGTCTTGGAAGTCAGCATAAGCTTGGTAGACTTCGATAGAAGTAAATTCAGGGTTATGAGTGGCATCCATTCCCTCGTTACGGAAGATACGTCCGATTTCATAGACGCGTTCCATACCACCGACGATAAGGCGTTTCAAGTGAAGCTCAGTCGCGATACGAAGCACCATGTCAATGTTTTGGGCATTGTGGTGGGTGATAAATGGACGGGCAGCAGCACCACCAGCTTCGTTGTGAAGAACAGGTGTTTCCACTTCAAGGAAACCTTTTTGATCAAGGTAACGACGGATTTCAGAAATGATTTTTGAACGAGTGACAAAGCGCTCAAAGCTTTCACGGTTAGAAATCAAGTCAAGGTAACGTTTACGGTAAATTGTTTCAACATCTGTCAAACCATGGAATTTCTCTGGTAGAGGACGAAGAGCCTTAGACAAGTGTGTGATGTGAGTAGCCTTGATAGAGAGTTCTCCCATATCTGTACGCATCACTTCGCCTTCAACACCAAGGAAGTCACCAAGGTCTGCTTTTTTGAAGATTTCATAGTTTTCTTCACCGACATCATCCTTACGAACGTAGATCTGGATTTGACCTTCGCGGTCTTGAAGGTGGGCAAAACCTACTTTACCTTTACCACGTTTGGTTACCAAGCGTCCTGCGATAGTAGCTGTTTCATTTTTATCATGTAATTGTTCTTTATCGAGGTCAGCAAATTTATCTTTTAATTCTTGTGAATTTGCAGTGCGTTCAAAGCGTTTTCCGAAAGGATCAATTCCTTGTTCACGAAGCGCAGCCATTTTTTCACGACGAACGATCTGCTGGTCATTTAGTTCTTCCATATGTTCTGTTGACATGGGATCCTCCTAGTTTTACTCAAAATTGAATACGATGAGTCATTTTTTGCGATACTCCCATTTTATCATAAATAAGCAAGAAATTCACGGATAATCTTTCAAAACTAAAAAGAACTTGACGCTAAAATCAAGTTCTGTTATTGATAGGAAGTATCATTCCAAGTATCGAGAGTAAATGTTTCAAAATCATGGGTTTCTAGAATTGTCAGGCTGGCATTTGCTAGACCGCCATCTTTACGAAGAAGTGGTTCTTTATATCCTAGAAGAGTACGAAGACTGGCAGTAAGATTGGCACCGTGACCGACAATTAGAATACGCTCAGCTGGACTATCTTTTAATGATTTGATAAATTGGATGGTCCGTTGCGTGGTGCTATAGAGGGATTCGGCTCCAAACATTTGAGTGTCAAATTGAGCAAGATTAGATCGGAAAGCTTTGATTTGTTGCGGGTAAATAGATTCCAAGGTTGCAATTTTCAAACCTTCCAACTTCCCCAGCTGCCATTCACGGAGATTAGGGACACTTTCTAAAGGACAGGGTGTCTTGAGTTGACTTTGGATAATCTCAGCAGATTTGACCGCTCGAGGTAAATCACTTGAATAAATCTGATTAAAAGGAATTTCCTTGAGATACTGGCCAAGTCGTTTTAGGGTGTCAATGGATTCAGGAAGAAGGGGAGAATCACCACTAGCACCTTGAAAGCGTCCTTCTTGGTTCCAGACTGTACGACCGTGGCGGACAAAGTAGAGTTTCATTATTGGCTGTCCTCCAAGATATCTGCAAAGTCGGCCTTTACAAAGCTGGTCAAGTCTTGTGGCGCGACGATAATGCTGTGACCAACTTCTCCAGCAGAGACAATCATTTGATCCAAGTCTAAAGCCATTTTATCGATAAAAATGGGGTAATTGTGTTTCTGACGAATTCCGACAGGATTATTGGCTCCATGAATGTAACCAGTTGTTTTTTCCAAGTCCTTTTGTGGAATCATGCTCACTTTTTTATTGCCAGAAATTTTGGCTAGTCTCTTTTCAGACAAGTGTTGGGTGATAGGGACAATTCCGATAATCGGTCCTGTTTTATCTCCCAAAAGCGCCAAGGTTTTGAAAATCTGATCTCGTTCATAACCTTGAGGCAGCTCTCCTTCCAGGGCATTGATTTGAATCCCCTGATGTGGGATACCTGCTTTAGACAGGATTTGTTCCACCAATGTTTTTTTGATTTTAACTTTTTTTGCCATTATTTATATTTATCCTCCAATTGACTCATCCAAATACCAAGCCAGATTCCCAGTGCAAAGAAGAAGGCGATGATGACATACCCAACAAGAGAAATACCAGTGTATTGGATACTTTCAGCGTTTCCTGCATTTGGAATCAAAATCAAAAGAGTACTTGATAGGACGATACCGATGATGAAATGATAGACGCGTGAGTGGTAGTTATTTAAGGCATAATCCATCAATTTTGAAAAAATAATGAGAGTTGCGCCTGCTCCGATTCCAATCGGGAAGAAGGTTCCCAAGAGGTCAAAGGTTTTAAAACCAGTCAACATCGGAGCATAGAGCCCCAAAATCAAAAGTAGATTTGATGGACTGAGGCCAGGAACCAATACACCAAGGGCCAATAGTGCGCCTGCTAGGATGAAGTTAAGAAAGCTGGCGCTTAAGGTTCCAACTACAAAATTTAAGGCATAGAGACCTAGTCCAGAAATGATAAAGGTTGCCCAGAACCAAGCTAAATCAATCTTGTCTCGGTCAGATTCTCGAGTTGATTCTTTGAGGAGGCTAGGAACTGTACCGATGATAGCACCCGCAAAGCTCCATAAGACAAAGACCTGATAATTTTCAAGCAGGTATTCAATCGGGTAGGAAAATAAGCCGATTCCCAGAAGCATACCGAAGGCAACTGGAATAAAGTACAAAACATTTTCTTTAAAGTCCTTAAAGGGATGGGCCAGAAAGCCAATCATTCGTTCATAAATTCCTAAGATTGCTGCTAGAACCCCTCCGGAAATTCCCGGTAAGATAAATCCAAGAGCAATGACAATCCCTTTAATAACACGTGCTAACCATGAGAGCATATACTTCCTCCAACTATTTCTATTTCAAAAAATCCTTACTATATTGTATCACAATCAAACACAAAAAGAAAAAGCAAATGATAAACAAATGCTTTTAAGGTTTTAAAAAGATTTTTCTAAAGGTTTCTTCTTTGTTTTTTAAGGAAGAAATGACGTTGATATCCAAATCGTGGTCAAAGCCAGCAATTTTTCCTTTAGATGTGTATTGGTGAATGTCGTAATCTAAATCAGTCTTAGGAGTAGCTTCGTAAAATCCTGAGTCAGAACCATAGGAAGGAATCCAAACAGACGTAAACTTGTCTGTATCAATACTGTGTTCTTCCATGAAGTAGACCCCAACGTAGATGCCGATATTTTTAGCACCAAGTGATTCTAGTTTTGCTCGAAAGGCTTCAACACCTTCGTTCATATTGGACATGGTTTTGTCTTCCACATCTAGCCAATAGTAACTAGGGCTGTATGGCGATGAAGCGTTATAAAAAACTTCAGCAGCCTTTTCCATTTCTTGGACATTTTTTCCAGCTACATAGGCATAGACACCAACTGGGACATTTCGTTTTTGAAACTCAGTGATATGGGTTTTAAAAGCCTTATCAACACCATTAACATAGGAAGCATCGTTCTCTTTGGACGTTTGAGCACCACTATGGACGCGAACGATAGCTCCAGAAATGTTTTGAGACAGAGTATCGTAATTTATTTCCTCAGGACGTTGCCAACCAGAAACATCAATCACCGGTTTATCTATATTGTGTAGCGCTTGGGTTTCTACTTGCGCGATATTTGACTTTGTTTTTACAGGATGGTCCTCAAAACGAGGGCGATTCAGGATTAAAATGAAAATCATAATCCCAAAAAAACCAAACAAAATAAGCGGATTTATTTTCTTTCTCATATCTCATAATTTTACCTTAAAAATGAAAAAAAATCAAAAAAAATACTCAAAAAATGGGTTAAGAAAGGACTTTAGAGCATTTTTTCATTCAAGAGCGCGGAATGATTTGAAATATGGTATAATAAAAGGGAATTTCTAGAGAAAAGAGAAGATTATGTCAAATTATGCCATTATTTTAGCAGCGGGTAAAGGGACTCGCATGAAATCTGATTTGCCAAAAGTGTTGCACAAGGTTGCGGGTATTTCTATGCTGGAACATGTTTTCCGTAGTGTGGGAGCTATCCAACCTGAAAAGACAGTAACAGTTGTAGGACACAAGGCGGAATTGGTTGAAGAGGTCTTGGCTGGACAGACAGAATTTGTGACTCAATCTGAACAGTTAGGAACTGGCCATGCAGTTATGATGGCAGAGCCAATTTTGGAAGGTTTGTCAGGGCACACCTTGGTCATTGCTGGAGATACTCCTTTAATCACAGGTGAAAGCTTGAAAAACTTGATTGATTTTCACATCAATCATAAAAATGTGGCTACTATCTTGACTGCTGAAACAGATAATCCTTTTGGCTATGGACGAATTGTGCGTAATGACAATGCTGAGGTTCTTCGCATTGTTGAGCAAAAGGATGCTACAGATTTTGAAAAGCAAATTAAGGAAATCAACACTGGAACATACGTCTTTGACAACGAGCGTTTGTTTGAGGCTTTAAAAAATATCAATACTAATAATGCTCAAGGCGAATACTATATCACAGATGTCATTGGAATTTTCCGTGAAGCTGGTGAAAAAGTTGGCGCTTATACTTTGAAAGATTTTGATGAAAGTCTTGGGGTAAATGACCGTGTGGCTCTTGCGACTGCTGAGTCGGTTATGCGTCGCCGCATCAATCACCAACACATGGTCAATGGTGTTAGCTTTGTCAATCCAGAAGCAACTTATATCGATATTGATGTTGAGATTGCTCCTGAAGTTCAAATCGAAGCCAATGTTACCTTGAAAGGGCAAACGAAAATTGGTGCTGAGACTATTTTGACAAACGGTACTTATGTAGTGGATAGCACTATTGGAGCAGGAGCTGTTATTACTAACTCTATGATTGAAGAAAGTAGTGTTGCTGATGGAGTGACAGTCGGACCTTATGCCCACATTCGTCCAGGTTCAAGTCTGGGTGCCCAAGTTCATATTGGTAACTTTGTTGAGGTGAAAGGTTCTTCTATCGGCGAGAATACTAAGGCTGGTCATTTGACTTATATCGGAAACTGTGAAGTGGGTAGCAAGGTTAATTTCGGTGCAGGAACTATTACAGTCAACTACGATGGTAAAAACAAATACAAAACAGTCATTGGTAACAATGTCTTTGTTGGTTCAAATTCAACCATTATTGCGCCAGTTGAGTTGGGTGACAATTCTCTTGTTGGAGCTGGTTCAACTATTACCAAAGACGTGCCAGCAGATGCTATTGCTATTGGTCGTGGACGTCAGGTCAATAAAGACGAATATGCAACTCGCCTTCCTCATCATCCTAATAATCAGTAGGAGTCTGTCATGGAATTTGAAGAAAAAACGCTTAGCCGAAAAGAAATCTATCAAGGACCAATTTTTAAACTGGTTCAAGATCAGGTTGAATTACCAGAAGGTAAGGGAATTGCCCAACGTGATTTGATTTTCCACAATGGGGCTGTCTGTGTTTTAGCAGTAACGGATGAACAAAAACTCATCTTGGTCAAGCAGTACCGCAAAGCTATCGAGGCTGTCTCTTACGAAATTCCAGCCGGAAAGTTGGAAGTAGGAGAAAACACAGACCCTGTCGCAGCAGCACTTCGTGAATTAGAGGAAGAAACAGCCTATACAGGGAAATTAGAACTTTTGTATGACTTTTATTCAGCCATTGGCTTTTGTAATGAAAAATTAAAACTATACCGAGCAAGCGATTTGACGAAAGTGGAAAATCCGCGTCCGCAGGATGAGGATGAAACCTTGGAAGTCCTTGAAGTGAGCTTAGAAGGAGCCAAGGAATTAATCCAATCAGGTCATATTTGTGATGCCAAGACAATTATGGCTGTACAGTATTGGGAATTGCATAAAAAATAGAGGAGGTCAGTATGGGTAAACCTTTATTAACGGATGAAATGATTGAAAGAGCTAATAGAGGCGAAAAAATTTCAGGTCCTCCTTTGCTGGATGATGAGGAAACCAAGATTTTACCAACCTCTTCTTCCCGTTTTGGTTATGCCAATCCTAAGGAACATGGCTTTAGTCAGGAAACCTTGAAGATTCAGGTCGAACCGTCTATTCATAAAAGCCGTCGCATTGAGAATACCAAGAGAAATGTCTTCAATTCTAAGTTAAACAAAATATTATTTGCAGTCATTTTTCTCTTAATTTTGCTTGTCTTAGCAATGAAACTTTTGTAATAGAAAAGGAATTGAAATGAAAATAGGAATTATTGCGGCTATGCCAGAAGAACTGGCGTATCTGGTCCAGCATTTAGACAATGCCCAGGAGCAAGTTGTTTTAGGCAATACCTATCACACAGGAACCATTGCCTCTCATGAAGTCGTTCTTGTAGAAAGTGGAATTGGTAAGGTCATGTCTGCTATGAGTGTGGCGATTTTAGCTGATCATTTCCAAGTGGATGCTCTTATTAATACGGGATCAGCTGGGGCAGTAGCAGAAGGTATTGCTGTTGGGGATGTCGTGATTGCTGACAAATTAGCCTATCATGATGTGGATGTCACAGCTTTTGGTTACGCTTATGGACAAATGGCGCAACAACCGCTTTATTTCGAATCAGATAAAACCTTTGTTGCCAAAATCCAAGAGAGTTTATCTCAATTGGACCAGAACTGGCATCTTGGTTTGATTGCTACAGGAGATAGTTTTGTTGCAGGAAATGACAAGATAGAAGCGATTAAGTCTCATTTCCCAGAAGTTTTGGCTGTTGAGATGGAGGGGGCAGCGATTGCTCAGGCAGCGCATACCCTTAATCTTCCAGTTTTAGTCATCCGAGCTATGAGTGACAATGCCAACCATGAAGCAAACATCTCTTTTGATGAGTTTATTATTGAAGCTGGACGTCGCTCTGCCCAAGTCTTGTTAGCCTTTTTGAAGGTTTTAGATTAAGCGGAAATTTGACAGTTTATCTAGCTTATGATAAGATTTAAATAAAGAAAAGCTAGAAAACGTTTCAGAGGATATTATGAGTATTGAAATGACCGTCAGTGAGATTGCAGAGGTTTTAGGATTATCTCGTCAAGCAATCAATAACCGTGTCAAAGAATTACCAGAAGAAGACACAGATAAAAATGACAAAGGGGTAACAGTCGTTACCAGAAGTGGCTTGATTAAGCTAGAAGAAATCTATAAAAAAACGATTTTTGAAGATGAGCCTGTCAGTGAAGATGTCAAGCAACGTGAACTGATGGAGATTCTGGTTGATGAGAAGAATGCAGAAATTCTTCGTCTTTATGAACAATTAAAAGCCAAGGATCGTCAGTTGTCAGAAAAAGACGAGCAGATGCGTATCAAGGACCGTCAGATTGCTGAGAAAGACAAACAACTCGATCAGCAGCAACAATTGACCCTTCAAGCCATGAAGGATCAAGAAAATCTTAAGCTAGAGCTGGACCAAGCAAAAGAAGAAGTCCAATCAACTAAGAAAGGCTTTTTTGCTCGTTTATTTGGAGGATAATCAAGGAGCTGTTTAGGTTAAATGCTAACCTGATGGCTTCTTTTATTTCTAAATAGTATAGTTGCTCAAGTAAAATAACCGTATGGGAGAAGTATAGAATGGAACGATTAGAAGATTACATTGCTTTCGATTTAGAATTTAATCAGCATGAAGGGCAAACATACTTGATTCAAGTATCGGCAGTGCGTTTTAGAGATGGTCAGGAAATCGATGCCTATGATTCCTATGTTCATACCAGTGTGCCTCTAAAAAGTTTTATCAATGGTTTGACTGGGATTACAGCCGAGACCTTAAAAGATGCTCCTCCAGTGGAGGAAGTCATAAAAGAATTCCAAGAGTTTGTGGGTGCTTTGCCGATGGTTGGATACAATGCTGCTAAAAGTGATTTGCCTATTCTAGCAGAGCATGGTTTAGATTATAGCCAACAGTATAAGGTGGATCTATATGATGAAGCCTTTGAACGTCGTAGTTCAGATTTACATGGCATTGCCAATCTCAAATTGCAAACTGTTGCCTCATTTCTTGGATTTCAAGGTCAGTCTCATAATAGTCTAGAGGATGCACGTATGACAGCGCGTGTTTACGAGTCCTTTCTAGAGTCAGACCAAGCTAGAGAATTGTTAGGGGCAGAAAGTAGCCTCTCGAATAATCCTTTTGGAGGCTTGGACTTGTCTCAATTATTTGATTAGGAGTGCCTATGAAACCTGAAAAACCTAAAAATCTAGGTTTTAAGCAGATATACTTTAATCTAGATAAAATACTCTTTCTCTTTTTCTTGACTTTCATGATGATTGAGTTTGTCTGGTTACCATCAAATTCTTGGATTGCTGGACTTTTGCTCCGTCAGACAGGTTATCTCTTTCTATCTTACAACAATATTTTTGCCATTATAACGGGTTCTCCTTTTGTTAGTCTTGCTTTATTTGTTCTGGTAATCGTTAATTTACTGATCGCCTATTACCAGATAGGACTTCTCTTTATCGGAGCCCGGCATTTATTATGCCATGAAAAAAGGACCTTGCTGGAGTACAGTCGTAAGGTCTTTCGCCAAAGTTTCTTGTTTATGAAGCAAGTCACGCTTGCAAAGATAGCCTTTATCTTCTTTTATGTCATGATGCTCTTTCCATTGATTCGAAAGATTTTAAAGATTTACTACCTAAATAAAATTGTCATTCCAGACTTTATCGTTGATTATATAGAAGACAAGTATTGGCTAGTAGGTATAGTGGTCACTATTCTAGCTTTACTTCTATTTTATATTTCAGTGCGTTTGATGTTTGCCCTACCTCAGCTTTTATTTGAGAAGAAAACAGTCAAAGAAGCAGTCAGATACAGTCTAGAAAAGACAAGAAAGCACTCCTGGTTTTATATTTGGAACTTGCTTTGGATTGTCGTCAAAACCTACCTATTTTTCATTCTTTTATTGATTCCAATCTTGGCAAGTCAGGTATTAATGGATGGTTTGACCCATAAGGAATCTCTTGTGCTGGGAATTATCAACTTTGTTTTAATCAAGAATTTCCACTATATGGCCTTGACTTACTTTCTCATTAAGTTTGTTTCCTTCTTAACAGGAGAAGAACTAGAAATCACACCAAGGAGAAAGAAAGACCACTGGATGAGATGGGGAGTGATGGGCTGTGCTGCTATCTTTTTCGCTCTTGAGGGTTATGTTTATTTAGAAGCTCCAGTTGCCAATAAACCTTTGATTATCTCTCACAGGGGAGTATCCAATAAGAATGGTGTCCAAAATACTGTCCAATCTCTAGAAAGGACAGCCCAACTAGGTCCAGATTTCGTTGAGACAGATGTTCAGGAAACCAAAGATGGCCAGTTTGTCATGATGCATGATGCTAATATCAAGAATCTGACAGGAGTTAATGCCAATCCTCAAGATCTAACTTTGGATGAATTAACCAAACTTGATATTTCAGAAAATGGTTATCATAGCAAGGTGTCTAGTTTTGATGACTATCTCAATAAAGCCAATGAATTGCATCAAAAACTCCTTATTGAGATTAAGACCAGTCGAAAAGATAGTCCAGATATGATGAAACGCTTTATGGAAAAATATGGAACTGTTCTTAAGCAGAATGGTCACCAAATGCAATCCTTGGACTACCATGTGATTGACCAGGTCTTAGCCTATGATACTCAAATTCCAGTCTTTCTAATCCTACCTTATAATAGTATTTTTCCAAGAACCAAGGCTACAGGTTATACAATGGAGTATTCAACTTTAGATGAAAATTTTGTCAACAAGCTTTGGAATACCGATCAGAAATTGTACGTGTGGACCATCAATAGTTCAGAGTCCTTTGATAAATCTGTTCATTTGGGTGCAGACGGCATGATAACGGATGACTTGGAAATGATTCAAGAGCAAGTTACCATTGCCCAAGAAGACCCAGAGTATACGGATTTACTGTTCAAACAGGCCATGGAATTCTTTAATTTTTAGTAAGCAAAAAGAGGAACAGTTGTTCCTCCCATGATAGGCAAGTATTCTCATGAATGCTTGTTTTTCTTATGCTTAGAATGGCAATTTTCCAGCGAAAGCACCCAAT
>CAUQTL010000047.1:0-10348 GCA_963521035.1 uncultured Streptococcus sp. | reverse complement strand
TCCCCAACATTTCAAACATGGTATGGTGACGCGCAGTCTTCCCTACGTTTTCAATATCGTTGGTACGGATAGCCTTTTGGGCATTGGTAATACGTGGATTTTCAGGGATAATGGTCCCGTCAAAGTATTTCTTAAGGGTTGCTACCCCAGAGTTGATCCACAAAAGAGTTGGATCATTTACAGGAACCAAGCTCACTGATGGTTCTACAGAGTGACCTTTGGTCGCCCAGAAATCAAGCCACATTTGGCGTACTTGTGCACTAGATAGTTGTTTCATATTGTCTCCTTATTTACTTGTTTAATGTGATTGGCTTTCCAGCATTTCCACATAGTCAATCGCGACACAGAGGGAAATGACTAGGTCTGCATAAGCGTCCTCAAGCACCGTTACGGTATAGGTAGAGGTCAGATGGAAGAGTTCCTTCTTAATTTCCGCAATCAACTGATCGCGATCATCCAGCAATTTGAAATCCAAATCCCAGATATTGCCCTCGATACGAAGACCCAGATTATCAAACTCATACTTATCTCGCCAGAAGGTCAACTTCTTGCGAATGACAAAACTCGAGCCATCCTGAAGTTGAATTTCAAAACGAGGAAGCAAGGTCAAGATTTCTTTACTAATCTCACTGACTTGTTCACCAGCCGCATCATAGATGGTAAAGGTTTTAGGAATCTTAAAAAATGATCCCTCTACCTGATAGGCGATTTCTCCTCTGTCATCCTTGATAGCGAAGCGTTCGCCTCCAAGACGAAACTTTTGTTTGACAAGAAATGTTTTCATCAACACCTCCAAAAAATCAAAAGACAAGCTCATATCACGAAGGGCGAAAAACCGCGGTACCACCTTCATTCAATGAACTTGTCATTCTCTTATTCTTATGCAATTGTTAAATTGAGTAGCATGACTTCCTAGCTTAGATGGCTCGCAGCACCGCCATTTCTCTGGACTAAGACAACAGAAAATCAATTCTCAACTTTCTTATTATAACGTTTTTTTAAGCTTGCGTCAACTGGAAATCATCTCCATTGAATCAGACCAATTCCCTGTATCTTTAATTACTCTCTCAGGAGAACAAAATTAGCCAATATAATTGTTGATATTAAACAAATACAAAATAACATATTACTCTCTCGCTTTAATATTATCTAGACTGTCAATTTCATATCTACATTTTTTAAGATAAAACAAACTAATAGCAAAATCTAAATGTCAAATCATTCATTAATCAATTCCTCAATTTCCTTTATCCCTTCAAATTCTCCAGCACTTTCGAAAAGTTCTATAGCTTGTTTGAAATGTGTGTTGGATAACTCCGTATCTTCCAAGGCTGAATAGATTTCACCTAACCCTCTATAGCTACAAGCTTGAGAAATTACATCATCAGTCTCTAAAGATTGTTCCAATGACAGATTCATGAATGTAAGAGCCTCATCAAGATTGTTTAATTTAAATCTCACATAGCCCTGTTCGTAATTATTCACAGCTTTCTTTAGATTATCATTTGGAAAATGCTCTTCAACTATCTTCTCTTCATCTTCAATAAGTTTTAAAGCCTTATGAAAATCCCCCTGATCTCTGTAGATCATAGCTAATTGATGTATGCCAATGTGTTCATTTTCTTTATCTTCATTTTGTTGCGCTAATAAAATGTATTTCTCAAAGATATGGGTACATGAAACATAGTCTTTTTCTGCTAACAATAAATATCCCATCAAATTTAAAAGACTAAAATCCGTACAGGTATCAATGGAAAAATCTTGTTCAACTAACTTTTTAGCTTCTGATATTTTTCCTTCCAGAAACAAGTTCCAAGCTGTATCAATTTTAGAGTCCATCTATTTCCCCCTTCAACTACAAACAACCTTCATAAAATAGAATCACTCAACAAGAATATATTATTCTCTATCTATTGAAGCTTAATCTTATAAACCATTAATCTGCATTAAAATAATCATAAACCTCTTTAAAGAGAGTCGGCAATATTCCTTGCTCTTCTTTGTCTAAATTATATTCAGAAACTAGCTCATCCATATAGTCAAATACAGTGAAATGTTTTTTTATTCCATTCATAACAAGCGAAAATTTCAAATCATTAAGTTCAGTTTTATTAAACTCTTTTAACTTCTTCATATCAATTCTAGTGATTGGATGAGAAATATCATCTAGAGTACTGTAAATCGTTTTTCCTAGTAAATAATCTGTCGTGGTATCAAATAATTTTGCTAATTTGACAACGGCGTCTAAATTAGGCTCTAAAGTTCCATTCTCCCAACGAGAATAAGTACCTTGTTATCCACCAATCATTTCAGAAATTTGTACCTGAGTTAACTTCTTGATCTTTCTCAGTTCCTTAAGACGATCTCCAAAAGAATCATTATTAAACATTGTATCCTCTTAAATATTCTAAACAGTATAAAACGGAATTATTCCATAAGGAATATTTATTTGAATATTAAAGATTCTATTGAGAATATTATAGCATAAAAGGAGGTAAAAGCGTATGTAGCAAGTAGTCAATTTAAAAAATTTTAATGAAGGAGGTAGAATTCAACAAATAAAAAAATCTTGAAACAAATGCGCCGTTATTTCACTTATCACTATTTTTATCCTCAATTTTCATATTACTAAACACAGCAACTAAAATAGAAAAAGATATGGCTGTAAAAACTGACTTATATTAAAAAACGAACCAGCTTGACTGATTCGTTTCGTGACTGTTAACTGCTACTTCCGATACATTTTAAACTGTAGGAAGAGGTCGCTATATTTGCCTGTCCATTTATGGTCAAATTTCTCATAAACTTCTAGGTGTTTCATGGTTTCAGCATCTGGATAGAAGGCTTTGTCTTCTTTTTTCTCCTCTGGGAGTAATTCCTTAGCTGGTAGGTTTGGTGTTGAATAGCCGACATACTCTGCATTTTTGAGAGCATTTTCAGGTTTCAACATAAAGTTGATAAAGGCATAGGCTGCATCTTGGTTTTTGACTGTTTTGGGAATGACCATATTGTCAAACCAAAGGTTGCTGGCCTCAGTCGGCACCACATAGCGTAGATTTTCATTTTTTTCTAGCATTTGGCTGGCTTCACCAGAGAAGGTCACACCAATTGCAGCATTATTCTGAATCATGTAGCCCTTCATCTCATCCGCCACAATAGCCTTGATATTTGGAGTCAATTTGTAGAGCTTATCAACTGTCTCTTCCAACTGCTGGGTATCCTTGGAGTTGAGGCTGTAGCCAAGGGAATTGAGTCCGAGTCCCAGTACCTCACGCGCCCCATCAAAGAGCATGATAGAGTTCTTATACTCTGGTTTCCAGAGGTCATCCCAATGTTCAGGCGCTTCATCGACCATAGTTTCATTGTAAATAATTCCCAAAGTTCCCCAAAAGTAAGGGATGGAGAATTTATTGCCTGGGTCAAAGGACTGGTTGAGAAACTCTTGCCCGATATTTTCAAGACCTTCAAGTTTTGAATAGTCAAGCGGTACCAAGAGATCTTCGTCCTTCATCTTGTTAATCATGTATTCACTAGGAATGGTAATATCGTAGGTCGTTCCACCCTGCTTGATTTTGGTATACATGGCTTCGTTGGAGTCAAAGGTCTCATACTGAACTTGGATTCCTGTTTCTTCTGTGAACTGAGTCAAGAGTTCTGGATCGATATAGTCTCCCCAGTTGTAGATAACCAATTTTTGACTATCTCGGCTATTGATTTTACTATCGAGATGAGTCGCAATTCCCCATAAGACCAGGATAATGGCTACAATTCCTGCTAAAAATGAATAGAGTTTTTTCATGCTTGCTCCTCCTTCTCACGTGAGATAAAGTAATATCCAACCACTAGGATAATACTAAAGAGAAAGACAAGGGCAGACAGGGCATTGATCTCTAGCGAAATCCCCTTCCGAGCACGAGAGTAAATCTCAACTGATAGGGTTGAAAAGCCATTTCCCGTCACAAAGAAGGTCACGGCAAAGTCATCTAGCGAATAGGTGAAGGCCATGAAATAACCTGCAATGATAGACGGAGTTAGGTAAGGAAGCATGATTTCCTTGAACATCTGAAACTGGCTGGCTCCCAAGTCATAAGCCGCATGAATCATGTCGCCGTTCATTTCCTTGAGTCGAGGCAAGACCATCAAGACCACGATAGGAATGGAGAAGGCTACGTGACTAGATAGAACGGTCAAAAAGCCAAGTGAAAACTTGAGTTGGGTAAAGAGAATCAAGAAGCTGGCACCAATCATAACATCAGGCGCAACCATGAGGATATTATTGAGTGAAAGAAAGGCTTCTTGGTATCTCTTGCGAGACTGGTAAATGTAAATAGCTCCAAAAGTCCCGATAATGGTCGCTATCAAGGCTGACAGAAAGGCCAAGAAAAAGGTCTGAGTCACAATCAACATAAGGCGACCATCGCCAAACATGGTTTTAAAATGGCTCAAGCTGAAGCCTGTAAAGCTATTCATGTCGTTTCCTGCATTAAAGGCGTAACCAATCAAGTAAAAAATCGGCAGGTAGAGGACAAGAAAGACCAGTCCCAGATAAAGATTGGCAAATTTTTTCATCGTTCTCTCCTTTCCTTGGTCACCCACATGGTGATGAACATGGTCAAGATGAGAATTACACCGATGGTTGAACCCATACCGTAGTTGTCATTGGTTAGGAAGTTCTGCTCAATAGCCGTTCCCAGAGTAATAACACGGTTCCCACCAATCAAACGGGTCAGCATGAAGAGACTCAAGCTTGGAATAAAGACCGACTGAACCCCACTTCGCACCCCATTCATAGATAGAGGGAAGATGACATGGCGGAAGGTCTCCCACTTGGTCGCACCGAGGTCATAGCTGGCATTGATGAGATTATTATCCATATCGTCCAAGACATTGAAAATCGGCAAAATCATAAAGGGAAGCTCGATGTAGCTTGCAACAAAGATAAAGGAGAAATCGGTAAAGAGCAACTGCTGTGAACCGATTCCGATAAATTCCAAGAATTGGTTAATAGAGCCATTCTGACCAAAAATTCCGATAAAGGCATAAGCCTTGAGGAGCAAATTGATCCAAGTCGGCAGTATAATCAGCATGAGCCAGAGTTGACGGTGCTTGAGACGGGTCAAAAAGAGGGCTGTTGGATAGCTGATAAGCAAGGTCACAAAGGTCACAATTCCTGCATAGAGTACTGAGTTGAAACTCATTTTTAGGTAGGTCAAGTTTTGTGACGTAAAGTAGGACTTATAATTTTCTAAACTGAATTGGCCTTCAATGTTGAAAAAGGATTGACCGAAAATCAAGACCAAGGGTGCCAGGACAAAGAGGGCAATCCAAAGCATGTAAGGCACTACAAAGAGTTTAGAGCTTGTTTTCTTCATCTCTTTCCTCCTCGATTGCATTGATCAGACCTGCTTCTTGCTCTTCGATTTCCACGTATTCTTCGATACGAGCATCGAACTCTTCTTCAGTTTCGTTGAGACGCATGATATGGATGTCTTCCGGTTCAAAGTCCAGACCGATTTCCTCACCCACAATTGCCTTACGAGTTGAGTGGATCATCCATTCATTTCCAAGTTCGTCATAGGCGATAATTTCATAGTGAACTCCACGGAAGAGCTGGGTATCTACCTTAACTTGGAGTTTGCCTTCTTCAGGAAGGGTAATCCGCAAGTCCTCTGGACGAATCACGACTTCAACAGGCTCATTTGGTTTCATCCCACCATCGACCGCTTCAAAGCGTTTGCCGTTAAACTCAACCAAGTAGTCCTCAATCATGGTTCCTGGCAAGATGTTTGACTCGCCGATAAAGGTGGCAACAAAGTGATTGATTGGCTCATCGTAGATATCTACTGGTGTTCCAGACTGGACAATCTCGCCATCATTCATGACAAAAATCCAGTCACTCATGGCCAGTGCTTCTTCCTGATCGTGAGTGACAAAGACAAAGGTAATGCCCAATCGTTGTTGCAGTTCACGCAGTTCGTACTGCATGTCTGTTCTTAATTTCAAGTCCAGCGCTGACAGAGGCTCGTCCAACAAGACCACACGGGGTTGGTTGATGATGGCACGGGCAATGGCCACACGCTGACGTTGTCCTCCAGAAAGTTTACGGATGGAACGTTTTTCATAACCTTCCAACTGAACCATCTTGAGAACTTCCGCTACGCGTTTCTCGATTTCTTTCTTGTCAATTTTACGCAAGCGGAGCGGAAAGGCAACATTTTCAAACACATTCATATGTGGAAACAAGGCATAGGATTGGAAGACCGTATGGACGTCACGCTTGTTGGTTGGGATATCATTGATACGGACACCATCCAGCAAAATATCTCCTGTCGTCGCATCCAGTAAACCTGCAATGATGTTTAGGATGGTTGATTTCCCTGACCCAGATGCGCCTAGAAGGGTATAGAATTTCCCTTCTTCCAACTCAAAGTTGATGTCTTTGAGAACCTTGGTGTTGCTGTCTTCAAAAACTTTAGAGACGTTTTTGAATTCAATAATTGGTTTTTTCAATTGTCATTTATTCCTTCTTTTTCATAGATTAACAGATCAGGTCTCTGTCAGGCCGCTACTACCTCGTGTAGGAGATTGAACTGCCTACATTCTTCTGCACTGACGATAGGCTTTCACCCCCTTTCCATGACATAGCAGCAGCTTTTTAGCTAAAGCTTCCTACTTGCTTTCACCTAAAATGCGGACTTCTCTCTCAAGTGTAATACCTGAGTGTTCCTTGACTTTTTCAATCACAGACTCAATCAAGTCCTCGTAGTCTTGGGCCGTTCCGTCAGCAACATTAATCATAAAACCTGCGTGTTTTTCTGACACTTCCACGCCACCGATACGATAGCCTTTCAAGCCAGCTTCTGAAATTAATTGACCTGCAAAATGACCTACTGGACGCTTAAAGACCGAACCACAAGATGGATATTCTAAAGGTTGCTTGAGTTCACGTAGATGCGTCAAGCGATCCATTTCTTGCTTGATGACCTGATGGTTTCCTGGAGCTAGGGCAAATTTAGCTGACAAGACAACTGCACCAGACTCCTGAATAGCTGAATGGCGGTAACCAAAAGCCAAGTCCTTAGCAGACAGAGTCTCGATTTCTCCATCCTTGGTCAAGACCTTACAAGACTGCAAGATGTGGGAAATCTCGCCACCATAGGCACCCGCATTCATAAAGACAGCACCACCGACGCTCCCTGGAATGCCACAAGCAAACTCAAAGCCAGTCAAACTATGACGAAGGGCAATACGAGTTGTCTCAATCAAATTAGCTCCTGCTTCTGCTTCAATGGTATAGCCATCAACCGAAACGTTATTGAGCTTGTCACACAAGATGACAAATCCACGAATCCCACCATCACGAACGATGATATTGCTGGCATTTCCAAGAACCATCCAAGGGATATTTTCTTGATTGGCAAATTTGACAACGCGAGCCAACTCAAAACGATTTCGTGGAAAGACCAAATAATCGGCCTCTCCACCTACTTTTGTATAACTATAAGCATGCAAGGGTTCCTTGAAACGGATATCAATCCCTTCTAAGATTTCAATCATTTTTTCTTTTACTGACATGACACTCTTCCTTTTACAAAATTCATTCCATTATACCATTTTTAAGACCATTTGACGACCCTAAAAAATCTTGGGCTTATTTTAAACAAAAAAGAGGTTTCCCCCTTTTTCTTATGATTTTTTGCAAAAGATTGCCTTAGTTCCATAGGCAACCAGAACAAGTTCAAGTGCTAGGACAATTTCAACCAAGACTGGATTGGTCAACCAGCCAACTTGGGCAAGAGATGGTGTCAGGTCAAAGAAGGCATGTAGTCCATAGGCCGCTAGGAGATAAA
Organism: uncultured Streptococcus sp.; assembly: GCA_963521035.1. Classification (GTDB taxonomy): domain Bacteria; phylum Bacillota; class Bacilli; order Lactobacillales; family Streptococcaceae; genus Streptococcus. The sequence continues at coordinate 2,498 of CAUQTL010000047.1, read as the reverse complement.
TCCATTTTTTCTGGCGAACAGCTTGGTAAACCCAAACAGTCAAGAGTAATTGGAAACCTAGCGCCAAGATTCTCTCAAAACCAAGCAAATAAATCTGCCAGACTGATAGCGACTGAATAGTTTTCAACATATTTTCAGACAGCAATTGCATGACCTGTGGATTCTGAGTTTGAACTGCTGAGAGAACGATGTAGAGATTAATCAAACTAGTAAGACCTAGGAAAATCAACTCCAAGCCACCATGCCCCAATCCATAAGCCAAGGCATCTGCCTTTTCCAAACTTCTCTTTTTCTCCAACCATTTGAAGAAAATAAGACGAGCAGTTTCCTCAAAAAATGCTGCCATGGCTAAACCATAGATGATATAGACAAGCGGATGGTCTTGCAAGAGGGCAATACTACCGTCTTTTTGAGGATGTAAAACGAAGATATGCACCAGTTTTTCCAAAATCTGTGAAGAGACAAAGAAGGCTACAGCCCCCAAGCCCAAAACAGCTAAATTAATCTGGTACTTCTTTTTGGCATACCAAATGCTCCCTATTAGAAAAGTCAGCAAAAACACAATGGTAATAATGATATGAATGTTCATTTTCTTCTCCTATTCTGCCTTTTCAATATCTTTTTTCATCTCATCAACATTGAACTTGGCAAACAAGTATTGGCGGTCTTGAACTGGGAAACGTTGGTCTAATTGGTCAACTGCCCCCACTTCGATGATTCCTTCTTTTATGACAAAATCCATGACATGCCCACCGAAGGTCAAGTCATCTGAGATGAAGTGCAGATGGTAGCCTGCCACACTAACTCCATGAAAAATCTCTGGCGTCCAGAAACCAACGATGGTTCCTGCGACATTGTCACGACGATATTCAGGTTGATGGGTTGCAACATCAGCAAACTTGGTCTCTGGTGTTGACTTGGGAATCATGCGCACATGCATATGTGAAAATTCCCCACGAATCTTGATAGAGCGGAAAAGATTTTCCCCGTCATAATAAGACTCAATTCGCTCCTCCAATTCCTTGTCCGTCATCTCAAAGCGCTGTCGGAAAATAACCTCTGCCTGATGCGGTACTACTGCTGCATAAGGAATAAGGGCATCTGGTGACACCTCCACAATCTCTGGCTGGTCGCCTGATCCTTTGGCCTGATAAGCCTTGCCATCCAAGACAATCAATTCTCCATCAATGGAATCCAAGGTTCCCAAACCAAGGTCACCATGCTCTAGCAATTCTCCTACTGTCATAGTCCCACCATAAAGGCCAGCCATCAAGGCTCCAAGGGTATTGTATTGAAATAATTTCACTGGTTCCTGCACGTTCTTATCCATTCACTTTCTTGTCTGTTATTCTATAAATGTTACTCCTAAGTATACCACATTTGCCCCTAGATGTGAACGAGAGAAACACCCTAGACATTGCCAAGAAGGAAAAAAAAGGGTACAATGTAACAAAATCAAGGGAGGTCTGGAATGAAGAAACAAAGCAAGTACCAAGAGGTCGTATCTTATCTGAAAAACGGTATCGAGTCTGGACGCTTTCCAACGGGAAGTCGCCTGCCTTCTATTCGTCAACTGAGCCTTGACTTTCACTGTAGCAAGGACACTATTCAGAGAGCCCTACTGGAATTACGGCACGAACAATACCTCTATGCCAAGCCTCAGAGTGGTTACTATGTCCTAGAACAAGGGCAACATCAAGACCTTGAAATCGAGGTTACCGATGAACATGCCAGCGCCTATGACGATTTCCGACTCTGTATCAATGAAACCTTGATTGGCCGAGAAAACTACCTCTTCAACTACTATGACAACCAAGAAGGCTTAGAAGACTTAAGACAATCCATTCATAAACTCCTCTTTGACCAAGCCCTCTACTGCAAGGCTGATCAATTGGTACTGACCTCTGGAACCCAGCAAGCCTTGTTTATCCTTTCTCAAATTTCCTTTCCTAGCCAAGCCAAGGAAATCTTGGTGGAACAGCCGACCTACCATCGGATGAATCGCCTCTTAATTGCTCAAGGTCTGGACTATCAAACGATCGAACGAGGCATTGATGGAATTGACTTGGAGGAACTGGAAGGCCACTTCAAAACAGGAAAAATTAAGTTTTTCTACACCATTCCTCGATTTCACTATCCTCTGGGGCATTCCTATTCAGATCAGGACAAACGAGCTATTCTTGACTTAGCTGCCAAGTATGGTGTCTATATCGTAGAGGACGACTATTTGGGGGATTTGGACTCTAAACAGGGCCAGACCTTCCACTATCTAGATACAGAGGAGCGCGTCATTTATATCAAGTCCTTCTCAACCAGCCTCTTTCCAGCCCTGCGGATAACAGCACTCATCCTTCCAAATGCTATCAAAGAAGCCTTTGTGGCCTACAAAAATATCCTAGACTACGACAGCAACCTCATTATGCAAAAGGCACTGTCACTCTATATTGACAGTCAATTATTTGAGAAAAATCGGCTAGCTCGCTTATCCAATCAGGAAG
>CAUQTL010000046.1:0-10563 GCA_963521035.1 uncultured Streptococcus sp. | reverse complement strand
TTATCAAGGATACTCCCATCATGTAGATCATGATAACGGTTGTGAGGCTTTCAGAGTCATCAGTGAAGATGCGGCAGGATTTGTCATGACTCACGGAGACCATAATCATTACTTCTTTAAGAAGGATCTAACACCAGAACAAATCAAGGCCGCGCAGGATCATTTGAGAGGTAAAACGACAGTAACACCAAGCCCAGCCCATGGTGATGAACACGATAACGATAATCATGGCCACAAACATGATGAAGACCATGATCACGGTTTTGATGCTAATCGTGTCATCAGTGAGGATGATCAAGGCTTTATTATGAGTCATGGTGATCATAACCATTACTTCTTCAAGAAGGATTTGACTGCTGATCAAATCAAGGCAGCGCAAGACCATCTGAAAACACATCATGATGCAGAACCTGTAAAACCTCTTGCTAAAACGGTAGAGTCTTTCTCAAGAGATGCTAGCGATGAAGAAAAAATTGCTTATATTTCTAAGACCTACGGAGTTCCACTTGAAGCTATTAGAATTTCAAACGGCTTCTTTGTCTTTGGAAATCCAGACCAAGCCTACGATCCAACTCATATCCATCCATATGCTGTTCGTAAAGAACACGTTCGGATTCCTCTTCAAACTGGCAATCCAGAACTTGATTTCTTAAATGAACTCTATACCACTGCTTTGCGAGATGGTGTGTCTCCTTATAGTTTACAGGTAGAAAATGGTAGTTTTGTGATTCCTCATGGCGACCACAATCACTACATCAAGGTTCAAACGAAGGGATATGAAGTGGCTTTGAAAAACAAGATTCCAGCCCTACAATCCAATTATCAACCTGGAGCTTTTGATGAGAAGGCAGTCTTGGAGAAAGTAGATCAACTTCTAGCTGATAGCAGAAGTATCTACAAAGACAAGCCTATCGAACAAAGACAGATTGAGTTAGCCTTAGGACAGTTTACTGAGAACATGAAGAAACTGGCAACTAACTCTACAGCAGGTTATCTTGCAACACTTGAACTCTTTGATAAGCAATATATCCATATTGATGAAAGTGTCAAACCTGTTGAAACAAGCGCTCTAGATAAGAAATATCAGGCCTTGATTGATAAAATCAATACACTGGATACTGACACTTATGGGCTTCCTAAGAAAGACCTTCTCGTTCAACTTCAAGAAGCTAAATTGGCTAAAGATGAGGCTGCTTTAGCAGCCGTTGAATCACAACTTCAAGCCTTGCAAGACTTTAATGATCGAACAGGTGTTACAACTGTAGAATACATCAAGTTTTTCTACGAACACGTAAATGACGGTCGTTTGAATGATGAACTTCGAAACAAAGTGGCTCAGTTGACTTGGACCTTGTATCAATCTCAATCCTTCCTAAAGGCAGCAGAATTGAACAAATTATTCCCAAGTATCTATCAGGCAAAACAAGAAGTGGAAGAAGCTTTGAAAGCTCAACCAACTACTGCTAAATCGACTCAGACAGTTCTAGATACTGAAAAAGTTGATAATCAAAGTGCCAAGACAGCTATTTATGGCTTCTTGAAAGAATTGTACGGAGACTTTATGCCTGAAGAACATGTCAATCATGTTAGCAAGGAACAAGTAGAGAGTCTTTTGAGTAAAGCAAATCAACTCTTGGAACAAATCCAAGAAGAAGGAATCAGACAATCCTTGGCAGAAGAAGTAGAAAATCTCAAAGTTGCTACAAACAAGGCTGATGCAGACTTGGATGAAGTAAATAGTCAGGTAAAAGATATCTTGACTCGTATCGCTAGCGCTCTTCAACAAGAGAAAGAAAATGCTGAGCAAGATCCTCAGACACTTGTACTCTATCAAAAACTTTACGATATCCTCATGTCACTTCACGCATACTTAGAAAACAATAAGGGTTCTGATGCGGACTTTGATAAGGTGGATGCTCTACTAGATCAACTTTCTGCTAAGAGTAAAGATAAAGCTGCTTTACTTGAATTGACAAAAGCTATCCTAGTCTTGAATCAAGAAATCAAGTCAAAATCAAGCGCAAGTGAAGAAGCAAGTCCAGCAACAAATACTGAAGCAAATACTGATAAGACCAGTTCCGAAACTGAAACATCAGTAGCCGCAGAATCTAATAGTGAAACTGCAAGCGACGAAAACAAAGCAAGCAACACAACAGATTCTAAACCTGCTGAATCATCTTCAGAAAAGGAAACAACAGAATCTACAACAAGTACTGGAAATCAAGAGAAACCAGCAGAATAAAAAGAAAGGCGAAGTAGCTGAGCTACCTCGTCTTTTTAGTCTTTATAAGCTACGATACCAATGATTGTATCAACTGCACGTTCCATAGTCTGAAGGCTGACGTATTCAAAACGTCCGTGCATGTTTTCTCCACCCGCAAAGATATTCGGAGTTGGAATTCCCATAAAGGAAATCTTAGAACCGTCTGTTCCACCACGGATTGGTTCGATAATAGGCGCGATCCCTAAATCTTCCATAACGGCTTTAGCAATGGTAATTGGAGTCATATCTTTTTCAATGACTTCTTTCATATTGTAGTACTGGTCTGTCAATTTTAGGGTGACACGGTCGCTACCAAGTTCTTGATTCATCTTATCAGTGATAGACTGCATAGCTGCTTTACGCGCTTCAAAGGCATCTTTTTCAAAATCACGAATGATATAGCTTGCACGCGTCTCCTCGACACTACCTGTCACATCCATAAGATGATAGAAACCTTGGTAACCATCTGTTAACTCAGGTCTGTCATTTTCTGGAAGTTGATTATGAAAATCAATTGCTAGCTGAAGGGCGTTAACCATCTGTCCTTTAGCAGTACCAGGGTGGACATTGCGTCCTTGGAAATGCAATTCAGCCCCAGCTGCTGAGAAGGTCTCGTATTGAAGTTCACCTAGCGGACCGCCATCAACTGTGTAGGCAAAATCAACATCAAAATCTTCTGCATCAAATTGATTAGCACCAACACCGATTTCCTCATCTGGACCAAAACCAACACGAATCTCACAGTGTTTGATTTCAGGATGAGTAGTCAGATATTCAATAGCTGTCATAATTTCAGCAATACCTGACTTGTCATCAGCTCCTAGTAAGGTTGTTCCATCTGTTGTGATGAGTGTTTGTCCTGGATATTTTTCAAGACTCTTAAAGTCTGCTGGATCGAGTTTGAAACCAGAATTTCCAAGTTCAATCAAACCACCATCGTAGTTTTCAATCACCTGAGGATTAACTCCTTCGGCATTAAAATCAGCAGTATCCATGTGAGAGATGAAGCCAATTTTTCGTGTTAAAGACGGATCGTTGGCTGGCAAAGTTCCAATAGCAAAACCATTTGGTAGATAATAAACATTTTGTAATCCAACACGTTTCATTTCAGGAATTAGGACATTTGTCGCAAAGTCAACCTGACTCTGTGTACTTGGAGTAGTAGTAGAGTGTTCATCAGAGCGCGTGTTGACCTTAACATAGGTTAAGAAACGGTCCAAGAGATTGGGATAAGTCATAAAAAACTCCTTTTGAATTCATTTTTTCCATTGTATCATAGAAAGAAGAGAAAAACAAAAGACAGAAGTTAGGGAAATTCGCTATGTTGGCGTTTACTTATCAACGAATTAATGATAAAATAAACTTGATAAAAATATCACAAGGAAGCGATTATGAAAAAAGCAATTTTAATGATGACTTTCGGTTCGCCAGAAGAGATTACCTTTGAAGGTGTGGCTGATTTTTTCACAAATATTCGTCGTGGAGTGAGACCTCAAGACCACGAGATTCAAACTCTCTATGATAATTATGTACTAATTGGAGGGACGCCTCTGCAAAAAATTACCCGAGAAGAGGTTGCCTTGGTAGAAGCTAGGCTGGGGAATGAGTATAGTGTTTATTTTGCTAATAAGTTTTCTAGACCCTTTATTCCAGATGTGATTGGTCAGATGGAAGCAGACGGAATTGAACAGTGTATTTGCTTGATTTTGGAGCCTCATTATTCTTTTTACTCTGTCATGGGTTATGAGAAATTTTTAGAAAGCAAACAAATTCAATTTTTAGTTATTAAGGACTGGTATCAAGAAGAAGCGTTGTTAAACTATTGGGCAGATGAAATTGCTAAGATTTTAAAAGAAGAAGTGAAGCAAGATAGCTTTAAAGTCGTCTTTTCAGCCCATAGTGTACCAATTTTTGCCTTGGATTTTGGAGACCCTTATATCGACCAAATTTTTGAAAATAGCAAGCTAGTCGCTGAAAAACTGAGTTTGAGTTCTGAGCAATATACTAACACTTGGCAAAGTGAAAGTGATATCGGGATTCCATGGATTAAACCTGATGTCTTGGAGTATCTCAGAGAGCAGAAAGAACATCCAGACCATTATATTTTTGTTCCTATCAGTTTTATCAGTGAGCACATTGAAGTCTTGTTTGACAACGATGTGGAATGTTATGACTTATGTCAGGAATTTGGAGTAAACTACCATCGTCCACCAATGCCAAATACAGATTCTCGCTTGATTGATGCCTTGGTTAATACCGTCAGAGCTAATGAGGACAAAGAATTTAAGGAATTTCTCCCAGAAGAAGAAACCTTTGATGAGTTAGTTCCTTCAGATGAAACTAAAAATATCTTGGCCGAATCTCAAGATTTACAAATGCCGGAATTTGTGAAAAAACTGATTGAGAAAAAAGGTCGGGAAAATGTTAAGATGCCTTATCTCATTAAGAAAATGCTAGAGAAAGCAGGTAAGTTGCCGAAAGAGTAAAGAAAAAGGATTTAGCTTTGCGCTAGATCCTTTTAATCGATTATTTTTTCTCAAGAAGGGCTTTGATTTCTTGAAGTACTTCCAACTCAGTTGGAGCAGCTGGAGCTTCCTCAGCAGCCTCTTCTTTCTTAGTAAGGCTTTGAGCTTTTTCCATAGCTTTAATAACGAAGAAGAGAACAGTACCTACAACAAGGAAGTTGATAATAGCACTCAAGAATTTACCATATGTAACACCATTCCATGCAAGCTCAGCGATGTTTTGTACTTTAGCAGCTTTCAAGGCTGGGTTCAATAGGAGTGGAGTGATGATATCATTAACAAATGAAGTAACGATAGCACCAAAAGCAGAGGCAATGATCACACCGACAGCAAGGTCAACAACATTACCACGAAGCAAAAATGCTTTAAGATCTTTTAACATTTTCTTAATCCCCTTTCAAAAATTTTTGCTCTTAATTATATATTAATTAAGAAAAGCTTGCAAGATATATGCTCAAAAAATTTATTTTTTAAAAATATATAGTTTGCTTAAAATATAATTAAGAATAATTATTGATATTTGTGCAAGAACTGTTTCGATTGCATTTATCTTATCAAGATTTTCATTTACAAATTGCCCTATAATATGAGGGAATTGAGTCACAAACAGAAAAGTAAAGAGCAAATCTAACAGAAAAGTAGAAAGGCGAGCAAGAGAAAATTTCACTAGACGCTTAGGCCAATTCTTCCTTTCTTGCTTAAACACGATAATATCATTTGTGATAAAGGCAAAGAGGATACCGATACTATTTGCTAGCCCAGTAGCAAGGAGTTCTTTATGGGTTAATTGATAAATGACTAGTCGTGAGAGAATCGAAACTAGAGTTGTTGCAAGGCCAAAAAAGAGATAGGCTAAGATTTCATTGTTAAGAAATTTTTGAATACAAATTTTCATGTTTTTAGTATAGCATAAAGCAGGCTATTGTGCTATACTAGTAAGGTTGAATAAAGCAACCCTTGGTGCTTAGCTTCTTTCACCAAGCATATTACACGCGGGCAACCGCTAAAGGAGAAAAGATGAAAAAATTAACTATTCGTGATGTTGCAGACATTGCAATCGTTGCTGCTATTTATGTCGTTTTGACTGTCACACCGCCTCTAAATGCCATCAGCTATGGTGCTTATCAGTTTCGTATTTCAGAAATGATGAATTTTATGGCTTTTTACAATCCTAAGTACATCATTGGAGTTACCATCGGTTGTATGATTGCTAATTTCTTTAGCTTCGGACTGCTAGATGTCTTTGTTGGTGGTGGGTCAACCTTAGTATTCCTCAGTCTAGGTGTTTGGCTTTTTGCAAAATACAGCAAAGATTACCTCTTTAATGGATTAATTCGAAAAGATCATTTCTTCTTTTCAATCCTCTTTTCAATTTCCATGTTTACTATCGCTGCGGAGTTGAATATCGTGGCGCAATTACCATTTTTCCTTACTTGGTTCACAACAGGAATTGGTGAATTTGCCTCATTAATTATTGGAGCGATTATCATTGGTAAAATTGGTCGCCGAATCGATTTAAGCAAATAGAAGAAGATAAGCTAGGTAGCTCTTACCTGGCTTTTTCCTATGGAAAATTTCTAAGGAAACCTTGACAAAATTTTCTGATTATAGTATACTTTTCAAGTAAGCTGATTTAGCTCAGTTGGCAGAGCGCATCCATGGTAAGGATGAGGTCGCCGGTTCAATCCCGGCAATTAGCATAAAATAGACAGAAAAGCCCTTGATTTACAAGGGTTTTTGTTATGTATGCATCAAATGTTTCAAAGATATTTCTATTCAGCTGTGTAAATGAAACTAAAGAGTTTCGTCTGTTGACAAAAGTGATTCTCTTTAGTAGAATAGAAGATGCGATGAGTCGATAGGTAGTCTTCGGGCTACTATTGAGCATAAGGAGGTCATAACGCAGGAGCGGACCTTGATGAGTTGTGTGAACCTGCTCATCACATGAAGATGCCTCTTAGTCCCTGGTCTAACGACTGGGGATTTTTATTTTCCAAAATTGATGAAAAAGCTTTGCAATTCATGGAAAAAGTAGTATAATACATCTATTATAGAAATTTTTAGAAAATTCCGAAAGAGGTTATTTATGGGATATACAGTTGCTGTAGTCGGCGCGACAGGTGCTGTCGGAGCTCAGATGATAAAAATGTTGGAAGAATCAACACTTCCAATTGATAAAATTCGTTTACTTGCTTCTGCACGTTCAGCAGGCAAGACTTTGAAATTTAAAGATCAAGATATTACGATTGAAGAAACGACTGAAACAGCTTTTGAAGGAGTTGATATTGCTCTCTTTTCAGCAGGTGGTTCTACATCAGCTAAATATGCACCATACGCAGTTAAAGCTGGAGCGGTAGTAGTAGATAATACATCTTACTTCCGTCAAAATCCAGATGTTCCTTTGGTTGTTCCAGAGGTCAATGCTCACGCACTTGATGCCCACAACGGGATTATTGCTTGCCCTAACTGTTCAACAATCCAAATGATGGTGGCTCTTGAGCCAGTTCGCCAAAAATGGGGCTTGGACCGTATCATTGTTTCAACTTACCAAGCAGTTTCAGGTGCTGGTATGGGAGCAATTCTTGAGACACAACGTGAACTTCGTGAAGTCTTGAATGATGGAGTGAAACCACGTGATTTACATGCCGAAATCTTGCCTTCAGGTGGAGACAAGAAACATTATCCTATCGCCTTCAATGCTCTTCCACAAATCGATGTCTTCACTGACAATGATTACACTTACGAAGAGATGAAGATGACTAAGGAAACTAAGAAAATTATGGAAGATGATAGCATTGCAGTATCTGCAACGTGTGTGCGTATTCCAGTCTTGTCAGCTCACTCTGAGTCTGTTTACATCGAAACAAAAGAAGTGGCTCCAATCGAAGAAGTAAAAGCAGCTATCGCAGCTTTCCCAGGTGCTGTCCTTGAAGATGATGTGGCTCATCAAATCTATCCTCAAGCCATTAATGCAGTGGGTTCACGTGATACCTTTGTTGGTCGTATCCGTAAAGACTTGGATGCAGAAAAAGGAATTCACATGTGGGTTGTTTCAGATAACCTGCTCAAAGGTGCTGCTTGGAACTCAGTTCAGATTGCAGAAACTCTTCATGAACGTGGCTTGGTTCGTCCAACGGCCGAATTGAAATTTGAATTAAAATAGTCATATCGTTTAGGAGTTCAGATGAACTCCTTCTTTGAAATAGAGAGGTGTTTCTCATGTCTTATAAAGATTTAAAAGAGTGTAAAATCATCACAGCCTTTATTACCCCCTTCCATGAGGATGGTTCCATCAATTTTGATGCCATTCCAGCCTTGATTGAGCATTTGTTGGCGCATCATACAGACGGAATTCTCCTTGCAGGGACCACTGCTGAGAGTCCAACCTTGACCCACGATGAAGAGTTGGAACTCTTTGCGGCTGTACAAAAGATTGTCAATGGACGCGTTCCTTTGATTGCGGGTGTAGGTACTAATGATACGCGTGACTCTATTGAGTTTGTCAAAGAAGTAGCGGAATTTGGCGGTTTTGCTGCTGGACTTGCTATCGTACCTTACTACAACAAACCTTCTCAAGAAGGAATGTATCAGCATTTTAAAGCCATTGCAGATGCTTCTGACTTACCAATTATTATCTATAACATTCCAGGGCGTGTAGTTGTCGAATTGACTCCAGAAACCATGCTTCGCTTGGCAGATCATCCAAATATCATTGGTGTCAAAGAATGTACTAGCTTGGCTAATATGGCTTACTTGATTGAGCACAAGCCAGAAGAGTTCTTGATTTATACAGGTGAGGATGGCGATGCTTTCCATGCCATGAACCTTGGTGCGGACGGGGTTATTTCTGTTGCCTCTCATACAAATGGGGATGAAATGCACGAGATGTTTACTGCCATTGCAGAAAGCGATATGAAGAAAGCCGCAGCAATTCAGCGTAAATTCATTCCTAAGGTTAATGCCCTCTTCTCTTATCCAAGTCCTGCTCCAGTTAAAGCTGTTCTTAACTATATGGGATTTGAAGCTGGCCCAACACGCTTACCTCTAGTTCCAGCACCAGAAGAAGATGCCAAACGCATTATCAAAGTCGTCGTTGATGGCGACTACGAAGCAACTAAGGCAACTGTAACAGGTGTCCTAAGACCAGATTACTAAGAAAGATTAGAAAATCCATGACCGAATGAACGATCATGGATTTCTTATTTTCCTAAACAGAATTGGCTAAAAAGTTGAGTGATGAGTTCATCAGGAGCAGCATCCCCAGTGATTTCTCCGAGGATTTCCCAAGTACGAGTCAAGTCAACTTGAAGCAAGTCAACTGGCATACCTAGTTCCAGCCCTTCATTAACAGCCTGTAGGCTTTCAACAGCCTTCTCAATCAAGGAAATATGACGGGCATTTGACAAGTAAGTTGCGTCTTGCTCAACCAAACCAGCATTTTCAAAGAAGAGGTTGTTAATACGTTCTTCAATCTTATCAATATTTTGGTTTTTAAGGACTGAAATACGAATAACGTCTTCAGGTAGTTCCGAAGTTTCAATCGCTTCAGGCAGGTCGGTTTTATTAAGAAGAATAATACGGTTTGTATCTTGGCTAATCTCAAGAAGTTGTCGGTCTTGGGTAGTTAATGACTCGCTAGCGTTTAGCACTAGCAGAACCAAGTCAGCTTCCTTAAGGGCTTTTTTTGAACGCTCAACACCGATTTGTTCAACGATATCATCCGTTTCACGAATACCAGCTGTGTCAATCAATTTTAGAGGAACACCGTTGATGTTGACGTATTCTTCGATAACATCTCGAGTAGTACCAGCAATATCGGTTACGATTGCCTTGTCTTCACGCAAGAGGTTGTTGAGAAGGCTTGATTTCCCAACGTTAGGACGGCCGATGATAGCTGTTGAAATTCCCTCACGGAGGATTTTACCGCGACGGGCTGTCCTAAGGAGATTGGTTAGCAATTGCTCAAACTTCATAGTCTTATCACGGACAACGGCAGTAGTGGCTTCCTCAACATCGTCATACTCAGGATAATCAATATTAACCTCGACTTGGGCAAGAGTATTGAGGATTTCTTGACGGGTATTATTAATCAGCTCAGAAAGGGAACCGTCTAATTGTTTAACTGCAATGTTCATAGCCTTGTCTGTCTTAGCACGGATGATGTCCATAACGGCCTCAGCCTGCGTCAAATCTACGCGACCGTTTAGAAAGGCACGTTTGGTAAATTCACCAGGTTCTGCCAACCGAGCTCCTTCACGGATAGCTAGCTGGAGAATTTCATTGGTCACCGCAATCCCACCGTGGGTGTTAATCTCGATAATATCCTCACGAGTGAAGGTTTTTGGAGATTTCATAGCCCCAATCATGACTTCGTCCATGACTTTACCAGTCAGAGGATCAATAATGTGACCGTAGTTGAGAGTGTGGCTGGCAACCTTGTTCAAGTCTTTTCCTTTAAAAATCTTTTGCGCAATAGCAAAACTTTCTGTTCCGCTCAGGCGGACAATACCAATAGCCCCTTCACCTAGTGGAGTAGAGATAGCAGCGATGGTATCAAATTCACGTGTAATCATAATGTTTCCTTTAATAAATAGCTCTTTTCTTGGAAATTTTTCCAAGTATCCTTTCAAATTGTAACAAATTTGAACTATTTCTTCAATGGATGCTACTTGGAGATTGAAAAAGCCTAAGCAATTCTGCTTAAGCTAGATTATTTGGTGCGCATTTCACCTTGAGGGAAGTAAGTTCCTTCTGGCATGTCGTTGATGATGACAT